>JANPBN010000413.1:0-2726 GCA_031430415.1 Dehalococcoidia bacterium | reverse complement strand
GTGGCGAACGCCTCGAACGGCGTGATCGAAGGATGCCGCGAGCCGATCGGCCCGGGCACGACGCCCGTCGATGTGTACCGCGCGATCGCGTTCTCCAACATCGCCACCTGGCAGTCGAGCATCGCGACATCGAGCAAGATCGCCTCGCCCGTCCGTGCGCGATGGTACAGCGCCGAGTTGATGCCGATCGCCGAAAACATGCCGGCTGCCAGGTCGCCGATCGATGTGCCGACGCGCGTCGGGCGAGGATCGTCCGGTTGCCCCGTGAGGCTCATGATGCCGCCCATCGCCTGCACGATGATGTCGTACGCGGGACGCGGCGCCTCCGGCCCCGTCTGCCCGAAGCCGGACACGGACGCATAGATCACCTGCGGCCAGTCGCGATGCACCCGCTCCCACGTGTACCCGAGCGATGCCATCACGCCCGGCCGAAAGTTCTCGACGAGCACATCCGCCTTCGTTAGCAGCGCATCGAACACCACGCGGTCATCGGCGGACTTCAGGTCGAGTGCGATGCTCTCCTTGCCGCGGTTCAGCGACATGAAGTACGCCGACCGTCCGCCGATGAACGGGCCAATGTGGCGCGAATCGTCGCCGCGTTGCGGCACCTCCACCTTGATCACACGAGCGCCCAGGTCGGCGAGCATCATCGTGCAGTACGGTCCGGCGAGCACTCGCGTGAGGTCAACGATCGTGACCCCGGACAGAGGCCCTTCGACAGGCATGACATTCCCTCCGAGAATCGCGGCGCCGCTGCGTGTTATCGAGGACGAAAGGTACGGCCCTTAGTCGAGTACGATCTCCGCCACTTGCCGCAGCATGTGCGAGGGCCCGCTGACGATCATCGTGGTCAGGCAGGTCTCCTTCCACATCGCCAGGTCGTCCTTGATCTTGCCGGGCGGCCCGATGAGCGCGATGTCCTGCACCATCTCCAGCGGGATCGCCGCCATCGCTTCGGCCTTCTTGCCGGACAGGTACAGCTGTTGGATGTGCGCACACTCGTCCTCGTAGCCAAGGCGGGCGATCACGTCGTAGTGGAAGTTCGCGCCCTTCGCGCCCATGCCGCCGACGTACAGAGCCAGCATCGGCCGCACCATGTTCGCACCCGCCTCGATGTCGTCCGTCACGATCACCGAAACGATCGATGCGACCTCGAAGTCGTCCGGCTTCCGCCGCGCATTCGGCTTCGAGAAGCCTTCGTTCAGCGAGGCGCGGTAGTTCTTGTCGGACTTCGGCGAGAAGAACAGCGGCAGCCAGCCATCGGCGATCTCGCCCGCCAGCGCGACGTTCTTCGGCCCTTCGGCGGCGAGGTAGATTGGGATATCGCTGCGCAGCGGATGCACCGTCGACTTCAGTGGCTTGCCCAGTCCCATGCCGTTGGCGCCGGTGTACGGCAGGTCGTAGTGCTTGCCGTGGAACTCCACCGGCTTCTCTCGCGCGAAGATCTGCCGCATGATCTCGATGTATTCGCGTGTGCGCTCGAGCGGGCGCGGGTACGGCTGCCCGTACCAGCCCTCGACGACCTGCGGCCCCGAAGCACCGATACCGAGAATGAACCGCCCGCCCGAAAGGTGGTCAAGCGTCATCGCCGCCATCGCCGTCGCAGCCGGTGTGCGAGCCGACATCTGCGCGATCGCCGTGCCGAGCTTGATCTTCGAAGTGTTGGCGCCCCACCACGCGAGCGGCGTGATCGCGTCCGAGCCGTACGCCTCCGCCGTCCAGACGGAGTCGAAGCCCATCTCCTCGGCGATCTTGAGGTTTTCGGTGATGCCGGCCGGCGGACCGCTGCTCCAGTACCCCGCACCCAAGCCCAGTTTCATGCCATGCCTCCTCAACGCCATCACCTCTACGCGGCGCCGCGAGATCATAGCCCGTGGCTGGCCGTGACGATAGCGCGTCAGCCCTCGCGCTGCTCCAGGTAGCCGCGGGCGGCGATCGGCCACACCTCGACGACTTCGTCGCCGTCAACGGCGTACATCCGGTCGTGCAGATTGATCGTGGGGTCGATGTGCGATCCGTATAGCTCGATGCGATCGCCGACGGCGAGCGCACACGTGGGCGGCACAGAGATCGTCGCGTGCTCGTCGCTCATGAACAGCACCGACGCGCCTTCGACCGACTTCACCGGCGGGTTGCCGTGGTCGATGGTCGCCGACTTGTGCCCACAGTCCGCAACGAGCATCTCCGGCCGCGGCCGGCTCATCACCGTGCCAAGCACGCTGAACGCCAGTTCGAACGGCAGGTCCGGATACATGTAGAACGAATCCATCACCACGTACGTCCCCGCCTGGATCTCCGTGATGCCTTCGATGCCGCCGGTGATGTTGAACGTGCACGTGCCGCCTGCGCTGACGATCTCGCAGCGCAGGCCCGCGTCGCGGATCGCCTGCACCGATCGCAGCAGGCGATCCATCGCCTTGATCGTCTTCGCTTCACGCTCCTCGCGATCGGCGAAGTTCATGACGTGACCTTCGTAGCCCATCGCGCCACGCAGCACGACGCCGGGCGCCGCATCGATCTGCTTCGCGAGCGCCGCCGCCGGCTCGCCCGGCGCGACGCCGCACCGCGGCAGGCCAACGTTCACGTCGACGAGCGCGCCCACCTCCACACCGGCGCCCTGCGCGGCGGCCGACAGGTCGCGCAGGCCATACTCCGAGTCGATGGCGACGATGATCCGTGCCTGCTTCGCCAGCACCGCGACGCGCGCCGCCTTACCCGGCCCGACG
>JANPBN010000412.1:0-3628 GCA_031430415.1 Dehalococcoidia bacterium | reverse complement strand
CGACGGCTCGCTCGCGGGCCGGTACGACAAGGCGTTTCTGTGGCACTTCGACGAACACTGGTTCGCTCGCGGCGATGCCTACCCCGTGTTCGAAACGGACGCCGGTCGCATCGGCATGCTGATCTGCGCCGACGGGCGCCTACCCGAGATCGCGCGCAGCCTGGCGCTCAACGGCGCTCAGATCATCCTCGACCTGACAGCGTGGGTGAGCGGGGCGCGCCGTCCGGAGGATCTGACGACGGTCCAGCGCGAATACTTGATGCAGACACGCGCCGCGGAGAACAGCGTTTGGATCGCGTGCGCGGACAAGTGGGGCATCGAGGCGGAGAGCATCGTGTACTCCGGCCGCTCGTGCGTCATCGATCCGCGCGGCGAGTACGCCGCGGCGCTGGGGCCGGCTGAGGACGCCACGCTCGTCTATGACGTGCCCATCGAAGACGCGGCGGCGCGGGTGACCCGAAGGCCCGAGCTGTATGAGCATCTTGCCCACCCCACGGACAGCCTGCCCGTGGTTCGCACGCTGTCCGAATCATTCGTCCCGGATCAGCACGAGCGCCGCATCGCCGCCGTGCAGATGGCGCTACCGCCAAGCGGCGCGGAGTTCATTGTGGCCGCGCACGAGCACGCCGAGAGGCTGCGCCTGCATGACGCGGACATCGTGCTATTTCCGGCGACGCCGTCGCGCCTGCGCGCTGCGTATCCGCACGACGAGGTGCTCGAAGGCATGAGCACCATCGCCCGCGATTTGGATTTGCTGCTCGCCTTCACCGTAAGCGAGGGCGAAAGAGGCAGCGGCGCCCGCGTGATGTACCTCGTCGGTCCACGCGGCGTCGTCGCGGAGCACCGCCAGACCCACAAGCCGCCGGGCCCGCGATTCGAGAGCATGCCAATGGGGAACGAGATCGCGCACGTCGTGAGCACGCCTGTGGGCCGCGTGGGCATGATGATCGCAGCCGAAGGCTACGTGCCGGAGGTCGCACGATCGTTGATGCTGCGTGGCGCTGAGATCCTGCTTTGGGCGAGCGACGCACCTCCCAGCTCGATGCATCGCGTCGTCCGGGCGCGAGCGGATGAGAACCGCGTCTTCGTCGTAAGTGCGTCGGCGCCGGCGGATACCGGCGCGACGATGATCGCCGATCCGGCAGGGCGCATCATCGCGCAGGCGCTCGAAGGCCGGGAACTGTCCGTGAGCACTGCCGTGAACCGCGCGCTCAGCCATCTCAAGGCGATGGCGCCCGGCACCGATGTCGTGCGAAACCGGCAACCGGCGACGTACGGAGCACTGACGCGCGCTGAGGCTGCCATCGGGCGGCTGGTATAATCGCGCCGTTGCAACACGACGCCGAGGCCGCTGTGATCGCTACCGACTCGATGGCCCAATCTCGTCCGGAATCGCCTGGCGCCGGCGCGGCGAGCATTCGCGCCCGGGCTGGCGGTTATGTCGTCGACATGGTGATCTTCAGCGCGCTGGCAATGGTCATCGTCGTCGTGTCCGGCACGATCCTGCTCCTCCGCACGAACGGAGCGACGGCCGATCCCTCGGACAATGAGGTCTACACGTTCCTCGCCATCATCGGCGTCGGCGTGCCAGCCGCCTGGACCGCGCTCAACGTCGCGCTCCTCGCGATACGAGCGCAGACGGGCGGCCAGTACGTCGCCGGTGTCCGGCTCGTTCGCTCGGACGGCGCGCGACCAACGATCGGCAACGCGCTGGTGTGGTGGGCCTGCCTCAATCCGCTGCTCTTCAGCTGGCCAATGGCCGTCGCCGCGGGGTTTCCACTCGCCGTGATCACAGCTGATGCCGCGAGCTCCGTGTCGCTCGCGTTCTTCGTAACGATTGTCACACTCTGCCTGATCGCACCGATCGCGGCGCTCGCCTCGGCGCTGCTCGATGCGCGAAACCGCGGCCTCAACGACCGAATCGTCGGCACGCTCGTCGTGCCAATCGAGCAGACATGAGCCATCACTACGTCGTGCAGGGGCGGCGCGATGAAGGCGCGGCAGCGTGGCGCAACGGCGGCACCTGGGGGACAGGACTCCTGCTGTTTGCCGCGCTCGCCGCACTGTTCCTGTCGCTACAGATCTTCCAGGCCTCCGCCGAGGGGCCAGCCAAGCGTACGCACGAGCGGGCGATCGCCGCGCTCACCGAGATCGACACGCTCCTCGCGCGAAACTACGGTGATCTCCGCGAGAGGGCCGAGGCCTCGCAGCCGGGTGAGACGCTGCTCTTGCGCGACTACCCGGTCGAGGTACCGCTTACGCGCGAGGAAGTGCTGGCAGGCGACGAGGCAGCGTTCCGAGAACTGCTGCTGACGCGCTCGGCCGATGTCATGTACGCCGATGGCACCAGTGCGCTTCGTGATAGCGAGGGCGCCGACAGCGTGGGGCGTTTCACGGCCGCTGGCGTCGTCGACCGCTCGCTCGATCTGCTACGCAAGGACGTCCACGACCTGACGCGAGTGACGACGTTCGTGCTCGGCGCGATCTGCATCTTCCTCGCGGTTACGCTGGCGACGGTGACACGCGGCTTCGGGCGGCTCGGCAGCGTGGGCATCGTGCTGCTCCTGGCATCGCTGCCGTTGGCGCTGGGCGGCCTCGCGGTGCGACTGACGATGCGCGCGGGTACGGATGGCGATACCGAGTACGTCGGCGGCGAGTTGCTCGACATCGGCGCGACCATGGCCTTGATCCCGATCCGCAACGGATTGGCGTTCGCCACGCTCGGCGGCGCATTCGTGCTGATAGCGCTCGTACTCGGGAGGGTCGCGCCAGGCCGCGGCGCATCCTACGGCGAAGCGCCTGCGTCCCTCGACGGCCGCGGGGCCGGCTGACGGCTTCACATCGCGCAGCCTTCGCTGTATCGTAGCGAGAGTCAGATCGTCGGGAGGAACGCTTGATATCGCCCCATGCCGCGCTAACGAAGAACATCACGTTCTGGCACTGGTATCCAGAGTTGCTCATCGACGGCCTCTCGGCCGAGCAGATGCACTGGCAGCCGGAAGGTCACGACACATCGATCGCGTTTGCGATCTGGCACGCGTACCGAGCCGCCGATGAGCTCGTTGCCGGCATGGTCAGCGGCCGACCCAGCGTGTTCGCTTCTGATGGGTGGAGCGACCGCCTGCACGCCGAGAAGACCGGCGTGACGCCGTTCGGCAACGGCGCGACACGCGAGCAGATCGGCGCATTGCGCTTTGACGCCGCGCATCTGCTCGCCTACGCGAAGGCCGTCGGCGCCAGCATCAACAGCTACCTCGATTCACTATCGGACGCCGATGCAGCCGCCGACGTAAGCCTGCCGTTCTTCACCGCCGTCTATCCGACGATCGACGTGATGTCCCGCGTCGAGACGATCGCGTTCTTCGCGATCGGGCACACGTCGGAGCACCTCGGCGAGGTGCAGTTCATCAAGGGACTCCTCGGCTTGAAGGGCGCGCCGCTCTAGGCGCCGAGATTGAACGACATCGCCCGCCTGCGGGCGCACATCGACGACGGCGCCCTGCTGCATCCGGCAGGCGACGCCGGCATCATCGCGCTCGCCGCCGCGATCGGCGACATCGCGGGCACAGATCCCACCATGGATCCTGCAAGCCGCATCATCCGTGACACCATCGGTGATGCAGATCAC
>JANPBN010000411.1:0-2113 GCA_031430415.1 Dehalococcoidia bacterium | reverse complement strand
AGCGTGTTCTGGTAGATCAGGATGTGGTGCGGGCAGTTCATCGGCCGCAGCACCATCTCGTCGTGCTCCAGCTGCATCGGCGGGAACATGCTGTCGCGATAGTGCTCCCAGTGCCCCGACGTCTTGTAGAGGTCGACCTTTGCCATCGCCGGCGTGTAGACGTGCTGATAGCCAGCGTCGCGCTCCTGCTTGGTGATGTACTCCTCGAGCAGACGGCGGATCGTCGCACCCTTCGGCAGGAACGTCGGCAGGCCGGCGCCGACGAGGTCGCTGCCCATGAACAGCTCCAGCTCGCGCCCCAGTTTGCGATGGTCGCGCTTCGCCGCCTCCTCCATGCGGACGAGGTAGTCGTCGAGCTCCTCCTGCGTCTCGAAGAGGAGGCCGTAAATGCGCTGGAGCATCGGCCGCTTCTCGTCGCCGCGCCAGTACGCGCCGGCGACGTTGACGAGCTTGAACGGCGGCACCTGCGATGTCGTCTCGACGTGCGGGCCCTCGCAGAGGTCGGTGAAGCCGCCCTGCTTGTAGATCGAGATCGTCTCGTCGCCGATGCCCTCGATCAGTTCGACCTTGAACGGCTGCTTCGCGAAGTGGCGCAGCGCCTCATCCTTTGTCATCTCGCTGTACTCGAACGGCACGTCCGACTTCAGGCGGAAGCGCATGCGCCGCTCGATCTCGGGCAGATCTTCCGGCGTCAGCGCGCGCGGCAGCAGGAAGTCGTAGTAGAAGCCGCTGTCGACCGGCGGGCCGATGGCGAACTGCGCATCCGGGAACATCGCGAGCACGGCCTCGGCCATGATGTGCGCCGCCGAGTGGCGCATGCGATAGAGGCGATCTGCGGGCGACGAGTCTGCGAGCACCATGGAACCTCCGGGGCAACGAAAACGCCTCAACCGTCCGCAGGGACGGGAGGCGCGCTCCGTGGTTCCACCCTGATTCGGTCCGCGAGCGTGGCGATTCGTCGCCGACGCCCGGAACCCTCATTCAGCCGATAACGCGGCCCGCGTCATCGCCTACGACTCGCCTTTCGGCGAGGTTCGGCGATGCGGCTCACAGGTGGTATGCGTCGATGTCCATGCCGGGCGCTTGCAGCGAAACGCGCCTTCTCTGGAGACTGGAACCTTCGGCGCACGTGTCCTGGTCGAAGCCTTTGCGCAAGCCTATCAGGCGCGATCCCCGCGTCACAAGTGGGGACTCCGCTATTCGCCGATGATCGCGGCGGCGCAGGGCGGCGTGTTCAGCCCTTCCGGCACCGTGATCGGCGGCGGTGTGCGCCAGTCGAAGGTCCAGCCCTGCAGCTCCGGGCCGTTCGAGCCGACGTAGTACAGCAGCCGCCCATTCTCGACATCGAACCACTGCTCGACGTTCACCGGCTCTGATGTCGCCTGCGGCCGGTACAGCAATCCTGCGCCGTGCGCGCGGCGGCCATTGATCTCTCGAAAGCCGAGGTCCTTCGCGGCTGACCAGTCCATGCCGCTCAACAGCCGCTGGAACGGCGGCGAATCGATGCTGCGCGATTCGTACTCGGTCTCGCGATCGAGGCCCGTGTCCCGAAGCCGGTAGAGATCAACCGTGCCTGGCGTACCGTCGCAAAAGAACGAAGTCGATGTGACGATAAGCGGAGTCGCACCAGGGTTGTCGGCCGAGATCCGATACTCGCGCGTGGCGCGGGTCTGGCCGCCGCGCCGGGAGATGTCCAGACCGAGTATCACTGGACTCGAACCCCGCACGTCCGTATCGGCGAACATGCGCAGCACCTCTGCCGCGACCTTCGCGCGATCGTCGGCGCTCATTGTGTCGAACGATGCGTTTTCGAGCAGGTCTGCCACGCTGCTTCGCGGCGCGTCGGGCAGCGCGCCGAGCGCGGGCAGCTCGGGTTGCTTCGGATCGGGCTTGCTCAGGTCATCGCCACCAAGCAGCGTCACCAGCACAATGCCGACGACGATGAACACGACGACGACCAACGCCCCGCCGACGAGCGTCAGCGCGCGATTGCCGAAGATCGACGACGTCTCTTCCTCTTCACCCCGATGCCGTAGTTTCTTGTTGGACACGCTGCTCCTGCCACCACTTGCCCGTCACCTATACGAACGCCCGCCTGCGCCGGTCGTATCCG
>JANPBN010000410.1:0-12288 GCA_031430415.1 Dehalococcoidia bacterium | reverse complement strand
ATCCGCCGAAGTATAGCCGCCGCTTTGTCACGCCGCCGGGCCAGCGTAGACTGCCGTACCAATGAGCCATCGCCTCGTCCGCATCCTCATCCGCACCTGGCCGCTGCTGCTGTCGCTCGCGCTGCTGGCCGGCACGCCCGTTCTCATCAGCCAGACACGCGAGGGACGGGTCGCCGTGCGCGCGTCGGTGTATCTGCCGGACATGGTCTTGCAGGTGCCGCTGCCCTGGCGCCCCATCGATCTCATCACCGACGCGCCGACGCGGGAGCGCGTGGTCATCGAATATCAAAGCCGCAACGGCCCGCGGACGATCGAAGCGGACCTCTACACGCCTGCGGGTGGCGGCACGCACCACGGCGTCGTGTTCTCGATGGGCGCCCCGCCGCTCGACCTCGACGACAAGCGACTCATGCGCATCGCCGAGGACTCCGCCCGCGCCGGCGCCGTCATGCTCGTGCCGTTCTCCGAGCGGCTCGACGACGAACGCATCAGTCCGGAGGAGATCGACGCGCTGGTCGCCGAGTTCCAGTACCTCCAGCGACAGCCCTCCGTAGACCCGGACAAAGTCGGGTTCTTCGGGGCAAGCGTCGGCGGATCCCTCGGCATCGTGGCCGCCGCGGATCCCCGTATCGCCGCCGATGTCGACCACGTCGTCTCGTTCGGTGGCTATTTCGATGCGGTCTACACCTTCGGATCGATCGCGACGGGCCGGATCGTCTACGACGGCATCGACGAGGAGTGGAAGCCTCAGCAGCACGCGAAGAGGGTGACAGCGATCCAGATCATCGATGCCGTGCCCGACGCGCACGACCAGGACGTCCTGTGGAAGCAGTTCGTGCAGCGCCAACCCGAGGATGCGGCACAGGTCGCCACGCTCTCGCCGCTCGGACGCAGCACCTACGATTTCCTCTCCAACCGCGATCCCGGCGCCGTCGAGAAACTGTTTGCCGGCCTGCCGCCCGCCGCGATCGAGCGCCTGCGCGATCTCTCGCCCAGCACCATCATCGGCGGCGTGCAGGCGGAGATGATCATCATCCACGACCGCGCTGACCCGTACATCCCCTACACCGAACTTCGGCGCATGAGGGACGCGACCGCCGGAAACGAGAACATCCAGTACCAGGAACTGCGTCTCTTCGAGCATGTGACGCCGAAGCTCACCCAGCGCCCCGACGTGATCGCGATCGACAGCACGAAGCTGTTGTACCGCCTCTACCAGCTGCTGCTGCGGTGGGACGAAGGATAGGCGGCCGGTATCCTTCCCGCGTGGCCACACCCACCACTCCTTCCCCGATCAGCGCGCGAAGCCATACCGCGCCCGATCCCGCGCCTTCGCTGACGCTGATCGCGATCGTCGCGGTCGTCATCACCTGGGGCTTCGCGAGTCCGCTCCTGAAATACGCCTCGCTCAGCGGGCCGGCCCTCGCCGCCTACCGCGTGTGGCTCGGGGCCGGCGTCCTGGTACTCTTCGCCGCGCTGGGCGGACGAAGGCCGACCATGGCCACCGCGCGATGGGCCGCGCCGGCCGGCCTGCTGTTCGGCGCGAACATCATGTGCTTCGTCGGCGCCGTGAAGCTGACGACTGTCGCCAACGCCACCATCATCGGCGCACTCCAGCCCGCCATCGTGCTGCTCGTCGCCGGGCCGTGGTTCGGCGAGTCCGTCACGCGCCGCGAGGTCGCCTGCGTCGGCATCGCGATTCTGGGCGTCGCGACCGTGATCGTCGGCTCATCCGGCGTGCCTGAATGGAACCCCGCTGGCGATGCGCTTGCCGTCCTCTCGGTGCTCACGTTTACGGGCTACTTCCTCATCTCGAAGGGCGCTCGCAGAACGGTCGGCACGTTCGACTACATGACGATCGTCCACTGCGCGGCGGCCGTCGTCGTCACACCGGTCGCGCTCCTGCATCCCGGCAGACTGGCGACGACCGATCGCGGCGACATTGCGATCGTGCTGTTCTTCGCGCTGGTGTCGGGCACGCTTGGGCAGGTCGTCATAGGCTGGGCGCAACGCTACATCGATGTGTCGATGTCGTCGCTGATGCTGCTCGGGGTTCCCGTTGTCGCCGCCGTCGCGGCCTGGCCGATCGTCGGCGAGGCGCTGCAACCACTCCAGATCATCGGCGGCCTGATCGCCCTCATAGGCATCGGCGCGATGGTGATGCGCCCGAACCGCAGGCCAGCAGAGTGGGAGTCCGCGGCCATCGAGAGCAGTTAGTCCTCGACGAGGCCCTGTGACAGAAGATACTGCTTCGCTTCATCGACGCTGTTGAAGACGCGCGAGCCGATGGCGTCGATCGTGTCGACGATGTCGTCGTCGGCACCCTCGTCGTACGCCGCATCGACGATGCTCGAGCGCTCGACGCGCCCCTGCGAGGCGTAGCCGCCTTCGAGGTATGGCGCGACCCGGCTCCACTTGATGGCCATGCAGATGCTCCTTGTCGTCGTGGTTCGGAATATGCCGAGACGGCTCGATCGCGTCAAGTATTCGCCGTGCGGGCGACGGTAAGGCGCGACCCTGCTTGTCGGCGCGCCTATCGATTCGCTACGATGGCCTGCCAGCCGTCCTTGGTTGGCGCCATTCCCTGGTAGCTCAACGGTAGAGCAATCGGCTGTTAACCGATAGGTTGTTGGTTCGAATCCAGCCCAGGGAGCCAGTTTGGTCCCTGAAAGCGTTTGCGATGCTCCGCCCCCAGGCGTGAGCGCTCCGCAAACGCTTCCGTTCATCTCCAAGACAATCTGGCGCTCATTCACCTCGGCGCGAGAGAGCGTACATACGCGATCGACAGCGCCACGGTACGAGCGTCTGGAGCTGGTGTTCCGCGTTGGACAGCGTCGTGTCGCATGGTTCTCACCTGATCGCGAGCCATTCTAGATCACGACCGGGTCATGGCGACTGCACTCGTCCCGCTCAGTGGCCGTCCAGCTCATAGCAGAGGACGGCCGCCTCAGCCCTCAGGCGGGCGGCGTCATCGTCGCGATCCAGACATTCATACTCGGCGGCCGCGCCGCGCCGGATCATCTACGCTCGCGGAATGAAGCGCATCGACAGGGAGTTCACGCAGTGGCGCGTGTCTTTCCTGGTCAGGCTCTCACCGACGAACACGTGGCCCAAATGACCACCGCACGCCGCGCATTCGATCTCGATCCTCATGCCGTCGGGATCGGGCAGGCGCCGCACTGCGCCGGGAATCTCGTCGTCGAAGGCCGGCCAGCCGCAGTGCGCGTCGAACTTATCCTCCGAGCGGTACAGCTTGGCGTCACAGCGTCGACAGACGTAAGTACCGGAGTCGAAGAAGTCATCGTACTCACCTGAGAAGGGGCGCTCCGTCCCCTTGTGTTCGATGACGGAGCGCTCTTCCGGCGTCAGATCATTGAGTTCGTTCATGGTGGGCAAATCCGATCGGGCACCGCGAAGGCATCGCTCATCGCGCCCAGCAGCAGCCGTCCATGATACGAGACGATTCCGCCATCGCGTCAGGTTAGCATGGCCCAAACCGTTGGGCGATCTGTGAGAGGTCGGTCGCGTTGATGTTGCCGTCCTTGGTGATGTCGAAGTCGATCACGTGCGGCGCTGCTGGTAGGGAGTACAGCCCGAAGCTTTGCGCGACCTGCGAGAGATCCGTCGCGTTGACGGTGAGGTCGGCGTTGATCGAAGCCACTTCCTTGCCATCGGCGCACGTGTCGCCGTCGGTGTTGGCAACCAGCGGGTTGGTGTTATAGAAGCAGATTTCGCGTGCTGTCGTAAGCCCATCGCCATCGCTGTCTGTCGTCGCACCGCACGCCGTCACGAGCGGCACGCTCGCGATGTCCGCCGGGTTCGTGCCGAGTGTGCACTCCGCTCCGTCGAGGAAACGGTCGCCGTCGCTATCGCGCAGGAGCGGGTTCGTGGCCCCCGTGAATGCGCCGCAGGCGGTGCCGGCAAGCTCATCCGCATCGCTCCGGCCGTCGTTGTCGTCATCATCGTCACAGGCATCGCCCGTGGCATCGGAATTCGGCCACGTACGGTCGTCGTATGATTTCGCGGGATGCAGATCCAGAAAGTTCCCGCTCGCATTCAGCTGGTCGCTGTTGCCAACGCTCGAACAGTTGTCAAACGCAGACAGCGAGTTTGCGGGGCCTTCGTGCGTGGGTGGCCCTGGATCTGCATATCCATCGCAGTCCAGGTCGGTGCTGCACCCGATCCGGATGCGCGCCTCCACGCACGTCGCGATCGGATGCGCCGTAGGTGCGCACGATCCGGACGTAACAAGCTGAGAGTCCCGCAGCACGAACTCACCGGGCGACAGGATCACCGTGCCAGCTGTTGCCGACGTTGGTACCTCATAGGCGATCGTTGCCAGCGGAACGAAGATGAACGATTCCAACTCCGGTGCCAGGGGGTTCCCGGGCGCGTCGCGATCCTCGCAGCTAATCCACGAGACGGCAGCGCCTGGACCGTCGGCGCCAGTGTCGGCAACAGGTGGCGGCGCGCATGCAAAGTTGGGGAGGCCGGCCGCTAGCTGCGGATTCTCCATGCCCGGCATCGCGAACGGGGCGAGGCGCGACCGATCAGGGTCATGAATCGCGAACTCGAATCCGCCCAGGTCACCTTCTGGTTCCGCGAGCATGAACACGCCGACTTCGACGGTGACGGTCGCTCCGGGGACGACAACGCAATCCATCTGCAGGCCCGCGACGCCAACATCGCAATCGAGATAGAGCACGGCGTGTGCGATCACTGTTCCCAGTACGGGCGCCGTGGGTGTCGCCGAGGGCGTGTTGGTGGGTGGATCAACCGGCGTATTCGTTGGCGACGGAGTCGAAGTCGCAGTCGGAGGCACCTCCGGGGTATCGGTCGGCGTGGCGGTGTCCGTCGGCGTCGCCGTGTCTGTCGGCGTGTCCGTCGGCGTTGGAGCGCATGGGGGCGGCGCCTGACAGGTGGGGGTAGGCGTTGGCGTGCACATGACAGCCATGCACGGATCGAGCGTCGGGGTCGGGGTCGGCGTGTTTGTGGGCGTCGAGGTCGGAGTTGCCGTGCACACCGGGATCGGGCAGGTGGTTGACGTCGCCGTGGCGGTCGGTGGCACGACGCAGCCACCTGGCGGCAGGTCGTACTCGAGCACCCGGCCGTTGCCGTAGTCCGCCACCCACAGGTTGCAGTCGGGATCGATTGCCGTGTCCCAGGCGTCGGCGTTTGTACTGGCGTTCACTCCGCCGTTGTTATTAGTGCTCCCCGTGAAGCTGCCGGTCTGCCCAAATACCTGGTCAGCGATCATGTCCGTCGTGATCGGGTTGGCGAAGAACAGGGCGCGCTCGTTGCCCGTCTCCGACAGATACAGGTTCGCAGCGCTGTCGAAGGACATGCCGGTAGCGTTGTACAGGCCGAATGCGCTCGGCGTGGACGCGCCCGCGTTCGCTGCGGTGTTCGTAAAGTTCGTCTGCCCGACCACGCGGTCCGCGACGAAGTTCGTGTTCAGCGGCTGATCGAACTCCATCACCCGCGCGTTCTGCAACTCGCTCACCCACAGGTTGTCGGCTCCATCGATGCGGAGGGCATACGGCGAATCGAAACCCGCCGGGCCAACCCCGCCGAAGTTAGCCACGGTGCTCGTGAAGTTCGTCGCACCACCCTGCCCGATCACACGATCGGCGATCGTGTCACTTGAGAGCGGCGTGAAGTACACGAGAATGCGGTTGTTGAGACGATCGGCGACGTAGAGATTGTCGTTGCTGTCGATGTCGAGGCCCGCCGGGTACCACATGCTCGTGGCGCTTGGGCCGTTCCAGTTGACCTGAGAGCTGGTGAACGACGGCTGCCCGAACACGCGATCGGCGATCAGGTCTGTGTTCACTGGATCGTCGTACTCGAGTACGCGTGAGTTGAGCGTGTCCGATACGTACACGTTGCCTGAACGATCGACGATGACCTTCTCCGGGCGGCAGAGCGTGGCGGCACTCGGAAGCGACGCGCCCTGGTTGCACGTTGATGTTGTGAAGCTCCCGCCTTGGCCGATGACGATCTGCGCCGTCGCGTTGGTTCCCGGCGTTGTGTAAGCGAGCAGGCGGTTATTGCCTGCGTCGGCTACCCAAAGACGGCCGCTCGCGTCGAACGCGAGACCAGTGGGTGAGCAGAGATTGCTCGCGTTTGGCGAGCCCTGGGGCCAGCACTGCGGGCTCGATGTCGTGAAGTTGGTGTAGCCGATGAGCTTATCAGCGACAGTGTCGCCGGGTACGGCTTCCGTGGGCCGTCTCCCGAAGGTGAACGCCAGGAGGACGGCAGTGAGAGCCGTGGCGACGAGCGCGATCCTCCAAAGCGTTCGCATCATTCACCCGGTCACTAGGTCGGCGCCTGCCGGTTCCATCTGGATGCATTCAAGGACAGGGCGATTATCTGCCCGTCCGAACGCCCTGTCAATCAGTTCGCGGCTGAACCTTAGGGGCGTTCGCGGCCACGCCCGTGAGGCGCTCTCGGTCGATATCAACCCGGGGAGCCATCTCCCCCTCACGCGCCCGGCTTCCCTCACCCGCCACGGCAAGACATACCGGGCCGTCGGCTCCTGTCACGCCTCAACCGGGCGTCCGTGGATACCGATAATTGCAAGGAGTTTCCTTGCATGGCGCCGATCTTTGACCCTTCGAGCTACGGCTTCTCCTGGTTTGCGGTGCCCGTACTCGTCGTCGGGCTGCTGAACTGGTTGCTCGGCTTCGCCACGTTCATACGTGAACGCGGCTCCCGCCCAAGCCTGACGTTGCTCGCAATGACGTTCGTTATCGGCGTCTGGCTCCTCGGTCTCTCGGCCGCCTACTCCTCGACCGATCCCGGTGTCGCGTTGGCGTGGATCAAGGTCTCGCTGATCGGCACCGTCTTTGTGCCTGTCGCCGCGTTCGTCAATGCCGCGACGGGGACGTCGCGGCTCCATGTCATGCGCGTACTCAGCGTGGTCGGGTGCGCGGTCTCGTGCCTCCTTACGCTTCTCATTCTGGACACCCACCTCGTATTGGATCACGTCCACCACTACCGTTGGGGCTACTATCCGATCTACGGCAGCCTCGGCCCGATACTGATCGCCTACTACTGCACGTTCTTTGTCGGAGGCGGGCTCCTGTACCGCATTGGACAACAGTCGACGAAGTCCGAGAAGAACAAGACCCGCATGCGCGTGCGGTTCGCCGCGCTCACTATCGCCATCCCGGCAACGGTCGACTTTCTCGCGACGATGAGCATCGCGGTCTATCCGTTCGGCTATGTGTTCGTCATGGGTTACATCTCCCTCTCAACCTTCTCCGTCTGGCGCAACCGCCTCGTCGACATTACGCCGGCACTCGCGGCGCGTCAGATCATCGACACCATGGCCGAGGGATTGCTCGTCTTCGACCGCGACGGCATCGCGCGCGTGGCGAATGACGCCGCCCAGCGTCTCTGCAACACGACGCGAAGCCTCGTCGGCGTCACGTGCGCCGAGATCGACCGAGGATGGATCGGCGGCTCGCTCGCGTCGCTGCTCGACCCTGACGAGCAATCGCGGATCGAACTGGCGTTCGATCGCCCGGAAAGCGACACCGGTACGGCGCTCGTTTCATCTGCGAAGCTGTGCGACTCCCACGGCGCCTGGGTCGGTACCGTGTGCATGATGCATGACATCACCGAGCGCCAGCGGGCAGAGGCAGCCGTACACGCAAGCGAGGCCATGTACCGCGCGCTCGTCGAGACGTCACCCGATGGTGTCATCGTCACCAACCGCATGGGCGAGGTCGCTATGATCAATCGCCGAGCCCTTGAGCTCGTTGGCTCCAGCGGCGAGACCGGTCAGGGAACGAACGCCCTTCAATTCATTGCCGGCCAAGACCGGGAACGGCTGCGCGCGACCCTCGCCAACGCAACAGGATCGATGGTGGTCACGACGAACGACGAGTACGTTATCGCGCGCACGGATGGATCTTCGGTTCCCGTGGAACTTAGCATCTCCATCATTCCCGGTGGCGACGACAACTTCCGCTTCATGGCGGTCATTCGCGACATCTCCGAGCGCAAGCGCAACGAACAGGAGATCCGTTACCTCGCCTTCCATGACTCGCTCACCGGCGCCGCGACCCGGTCGGTGATGGTCGATCGACTGGCCAATGGCCTGAGCAGAGCCCAGCGCTCCGGCACGATCGTAGGGATCATCTTTCTCGACCTCGATCACTTCAAGGAGGTCAACGACACGAAGGGTCATGACGCAGGCGACGCGACGCTGCGGTGCGTCGGTGACGTCTTGCAATCCGTGCTGCGCGAGGGCGACACGTTGGCGCGCGTGGGAGGCGACGAGTTCGTGCTTCTCCTCCCGGATCTCCAGTCCGTCGATGATCTCACGGTTGTGGCGGCCCGTATCCTCGCAAGAATGAGACGCGCCGCCGCCGACGGTATGATCAGCAGCGTCACCGCAAGTCTCGGCCTTGCGACATATCCACGAGACGGAACGGCACCCGACGAACTCCTACGGCACGCCGACGCCGCGATGTATCGGACAAAGAGCCACGGTGGCGACGGGTACCAGCTATCGGCGAACGCCGATCAACCAGCCGCATGACAGACGAATAGTCCAACCTCGGGCCGCCAGCGATCAGGCGCGGCTGAAGCTGAGGCGGTGCGGGCCGATGGCGATCTCGTCGCCATCCTCCAGCACAACGACCGGCAGATCCAGCTGCCTGCCCGCGATGGTCGTGCCCTTGCCGTCAACGTTGCGGAAGTAGAACGAGTCTGCCTGCCGCCAGATTCGGGCGTGCTCAAGCGCAATCGATCCGTCGTCGTCGGGCAGCATGATGCTGGCGCGCATACTCGTACCAAGGATCACCGCCTGCCCGTCGAGGGGGATGCGCAAACCGCCGCGGGCGCCGCCCACGAACGTCAGGTACGCCGCTGCCCGAACCTCGGACGGCGCCAGGTCCCGATCCGCGGCCGGCGTCGCCGATGCGGCCGGCGCGAACGCAACCGTCTCACGCAGCGAAAGCAAACGTGACCGCTGAGCGGCGTTCATCGCCGACACCTGCTCCTCGGACTGCCCCCGGCCCCGCAGCCGTGCGAACAACCCCTCGCGCGGCGCGGGAGTAGCGGCTGTGACCGCCGCCGCCAGGAGAGCGCTCGGCGTCACGTACGCGGGGCCAGCAGCGACCGGCGCAGGCGCGACTTCGCGGGTGGGTTCCGCTGAAGCAGGCTCCAGCGGCAGATCGACGACAGGCTCCGACGTAGCCGTCACCGCCTCGACCTCAGGCTCATGAACAGCCTCACGTGACAGGAACACGGGCACCGTATCCGGAACGTATGCTGGCGCCGGTGCCGGCGTGGGACGCAGGAACGTGGGCAGTGGCGTCGGTTCGACGGGCACGGTCGGCGGCACGACCGGTTCGATCACCTCCGCGACCACCGCCGCAGCGGCCGGCGGAGACACCGCCGGTGCCGGTGCCGCGACAGCCGGCGCCGCGGCCACTGGCGCCTGCACCACGACTGGCGGCCGGGCGGGAGCGCTGGGCGCGGCGAAAACTGGTGCTCGCATGCCAGCGTCGTAGGCTGCTCGTCGCTCCGCATTGGAGACCAGCGCATACGCGCGCTCGAGCGCGGGCAGCGCTTCTGTTTGCTCGAGCTTTGCGTCCTTGATCGCGACGCGATTGACCAGGTACGCCAGGTCGACGACCTCCTGCGACGCATCCGCCGTCACGTGGAGTACGTCGTACGCACCGGATCGCCCAGCGCGCGGCGTGCCGTCCTTGCGCACAAAGAATCGCCCAACTCCTCCGCCGCGTGTCTTCTTCCGCGCCGCGCCGTTCACAAACCCGTGTGCGGCATCGTACGCCTCGCGGCGTTGTCCGTCGGTCAGCGTCGCGTACGCCTGGTTGAGCGCGTGAAGCTGCATCGCCGACGCCGCATCGGTGCGATGCTGCGCGTTCTCGGCAAGCCGCCAGTACACCTGCTCGATTAGGGTGCGCGAAGCCGTGCTGCGAAGTTGCAGCACGGCGTAGGCGTTGCGAGGCTGCGTGTCCTCTGCCTCTCGAAGATCGGCTATACGTTCCATGTGTGGCGCTACCATCCTCGCAACGCCTCGCTAGTTTTCGTTCAATGCTTGGATGACATTGAGCATCACCGGACCGATCGTCACAATGAACAGCGACGGCATCAGGAAGAATACCAGCGGAAACACCATCTTCACTGGCGCCCGCCGTGCCATTTGCTCGGCGCGCTGGCGGCGCTTCAGGCGCATCTGCCCGGCCTGCACGCGCAGCACCTGACCGACACTCGTGCCCAGCGCTTCGGCCTGAATGATCGAGTTCAGGAACGTCGTCAGGTCAGGCAGATCGAGCCGTGCCGACATGGCCTCCAGCGCTTCCCTTCGAGTCTTGCCGAGTCCGATCTCCCGCAACGTGCGGTGAATCTCGTCAGAAAGCGGTCCGTGGTAGCGATCAGCGACGCGTTGCAAGCCGAAATCGAGGCTCAAGCCAGCTTCGACGCACGTCGTCAGCAGGTCGATGGCGTTTGGCATCGAGCGCCAGATCGTCTTCTGGCGGGTCTTGGCAATCCGGCGCAGGATGAAGAACGGCCCGAACAGGCCGATGATGGCAAGCAGCGGAACCGCCGCCAGCGCTGAAACCGATGGGCTACCGCTCGTCGCGATCCAGACGACGACGAAGCAAAACCCCGGGATCGCCGTCGCCGTAACGAGGACAATCGTGAAAAACTGCGCAAGGCCCATCGTATCGCCGGCAGTCACGAGCCAGACGCGCGCCCGAGAGACCAGGCTCGTCGGCAGGATCGCCGTCAACCCCGAAACAAGGCCGTCGACCACCGGGAAGGCTACACGCTGCGTAAACGGATCCTGCTGTTCGATGACCATCCGTTGCGGCTCCGCGAGCGAGCGGATGCGCACTTCCTGCTCGTTTTTGCTGCGCAGGTACCACAGCGCGAACAAAAACACCGAACTGGCGGCGACGATCGATGGGATGAGTACTGACATGACCGTCTCCTAGATATCGATGTCGAGAATGCGCTGAATCGTGAAAATCCCCATCAGGTTCAAGACAAACCAAAGGCCCAATAGCACGAGTCCGCCACCCGTCGTCCAGAGAAGCGACATGATCGACGGTGAGATCGCGAAGAAGCCCAGTGCAAGCACCGCAGGCCAAAGCGACAACACCCAGCCCGTGAAACGCTGCGACGATGTCAGCGTCTTGATTTCGCCGTGAATGCGCTCGCGGTCGCGCATCGTCTCCGTCACGTTGTCTAGCACCTCGGCGAGGTTTCCGCCCGTCTGCCGCTGAATCAGGATCGCCGTGACGACCATATCAACGTCATCGCTCTGGATGCGATCATTCATCGCCGTCAGCGCGGACTCGGTGCTCGCGCCAAGATTGATGTCGAGCAGCATGCGGTTGAGCTCCACCGACATCGGCGGCCCAACGCGCTTGGCGGCCACATCGACGCCTTGAGCAAAGGCAAAGCCGGCGCGCTGGGCGCTGGCGATCAGCGTGATCGCCTCGACAAGCTGTGAGTTGATCTTGTTGATCCGGCTCCGCACGCGCATGCGCAGCCACACCGCCGGCAGCATGAATACGACCAGGCCGACCAACAGCGACACCAGGAACGCCACAGGATTACGGCCGATCAGCGTCACGACAGCTGCCGCGAGCGCCCCAAACATGACGCGCATGATGAAGTACTCGCCGGGGCGCAGCGTCAGCCCCGCGCGCTCCAGGTCAATGGCCCAGCGTTGTGCATGGCCGCGGGCGTTGAGCATGCGGCTCAGCGCCGGAATGCTTGAGGCGTTTCGCCGTAGCATTGGCCGGCCATCGTCGTCCGTCTCGATGCGCACGGCGCGGCTCGGCCCGAGATCCTGCAGCCGCACCTCCGAAGGGCGCAACTGCCGGGCGCGGATCGTGTACACCGCGAGCAGGAAGGTTGCCGTCGCGCCGATGATGGCCGCCAGGTATTCCATTACTTCCACCTCATTCCGGCGAGGCCGAGGTCGAGGTTGATGCCGGCCTTCCGGAAGCGCTCCGCGAACGTCGGCATGATGCCGGTCGGGATCAGTTCGCCGAGAATCGTGCCGTCCTGCGCGATGCCGGACTGCTCGTAGCGGTACAGCTCCTGCATCGTCACGATGCCGCTCTCGAGGCCCGTCACCTCGGTGACGTGGCTGATGCGCCGGTGGCCGTCGCTGTAGCGGACGAGTTGGATGACGAGGTGGATCGCCGACGCGATCTGCTCGCGGATGGCGCGCACCGGCAGGTCGAAGCCCGCCATCAGCACCATGTTCTCGATGCGGCTCAGGGCGTCGCG
>JANPBN010000409.1:0-5544 GCA_031430415.1 Dehalococcoidia bacterium | reverse complement strand
GCCGCATTCATCGGGCCACGATCGGCGTAGCCGGTGAGGTGCGATAGCCCGCTCATCGCGTCGATGCCGGGACCGAAGGAGACCCGCTCCCACAATGGGCCATCGCCGCCAAAGGCGGGCATCGAGACGAGCACGATGTCGTCTCTTGCGGCGCGCAGATCGTCGTACGCCAACCGCAACGACGGCAGCACGCGCGGCGCCATGTTCTCGATCACCACATCGGCGACCGCGACGAGTCGCAGCAGCGCGTCGCGGCCCTGCTCGCGCTGGAGGTCCAGCGTGATGCCGCGCTTGCTCCGGTGGAGATCGTTGTACGAGACGACACGGTTGTACGGCCGATCAGGCGCGCCAGCGAGCGGCGGCGCTACATCGACGTGCGCCGTCGGTCGAGCGAAGGGCGCTTCGACGCGAATCACGTCGGCTCCAAGATCACCGAGCAGATGCGCCGCAACGGGTCCGGCAACAGCCACCGTCAGGTCGATGACGCGGATGCCCTCGAGCGGCCTCATACGACGCCCGCCGCCGCGAGCATTGCGAGATCGCCTCCGCTCAGCCCGAGTTCGCCGCAATACACCTGGGCGTTGTGTTCGCCGAGCAGCGGCGCGCGCTCGACGCGCCACGGCGTCGCGTCGAGCCGCATCGGTGCGCCGACCTGCATCACATCGCCCGCGACCGGATGCGCGACCGTCGCGAAGAAGCCGCGCGCTGCGTGCTGGCCGTGGACGTCCGCGACGACCTCGCCCGGCGTCAGGACCTCGGTCATCGGTATGCGCAGTTCCTGCGCCTCGTTGACCGCCTCGACGCGCGTTCGCGGCGCGAGCCAGCGGCCCATCAGCGCGTCGATCTCGTCGGCGTGACCAAGGGGCGTGGCGAGCAGGTCGGGCGCGGCCAAGCGGGGCTCCTGCATGAGCACGGAAATCAAGTCGTGAAAGCGGTTGTGGCAGTGGACATGCACATGGCCGTCTGCGCACGGTCGCACGGTCGAGGGATAGAGCCGCTCCGCGCTAAAGCCGGCGGGGCGTGCGCCGGAGCGCACCTGAGGCCGGCCGAGTTGCGCCCAGCGCTGCAATGCGCCGCCGTGCATGAAGCCGGCCGCATCGGCGATCGACGCATCGACGCGCTGTCCGGCGCCGTCGGCGTCACGCGCGGCCAGCGCAGCGAGGATGCCGAGCGCAGCGTGCAGGCCGCCCTGATGCGCAGACTGATCGCCGTAGACCTTCACGGGCGCACGATCCGGATCGCCGTTCAGCGACAGATAGCCGGATGCGGCGATCGAGACGATCTCGGTCGAGGGGCGTGCGTCACCGGGCGCGAACGGGCCGACCGTCGCGACGACGAGCGCCGGACGGGCTGCGGCGATCGCGTCGAGGCCGAGCGACGTCGGCGAGCCACGATCATCGCCCACGAGCAGCACGTCAGCAGTCGCGATGAGGCGATCCAGCAGCGTCCTACCCGTACGCGTGGACACGTCGAGCGTGACGCTACGCTTGGCGGCGTTGAGGTGCAGGTGCAGCGCGGAGGTCTCGCGATGCGGCACGTCGCCCGCGAACGGGCCAGCGCGGCGTAGCACGTCGCCGGTGTGCGGACGCTCCGCTTTGATGACGTCCGCGCCGAGGCCCGCCAGCAGGCGCGTGCAGTAGCCGCCCGCCACACCTTCGGAGCAGTCGATGACGCGCAGATCGGCGAGCGCACCAGTCATGGTGCCGTTCTACCACGCGGAGACGTTGAACGTATGCGGCGCTAGGCCTCGTCGGCCTGCTGGCGGCTTGCCTCGCGATTCGCCAGCTTCTCGGCGAGCTGCATGCCGTAGTAGCACGGTATTGCCATGAGGAAGAGCGGAATGCCGATCAGCATGCCGCGCAGGCCAAACAGCGCGATGAAGAGACCAGCCGCCATGCACACGCCCATCGTCAGCACCGACACGATGCGGATGATGGCGATGTAGGACGATACCTGGGGCGCGGGGGGCGGCGCTTCTCTCTCGTACGGGAAGACTTCGTCATCGTCGTCCACAGCGTGCTCGGCCGTAGTCTCGTATTCGTTCACGGGCGCATTGTAGCAATGGGAGCCGCAGGCGCATCCCGAACGCTCTTATACTGCGGCGGAGGATGAGTGATGCCCGTCGATCCCGTCGACCTGATCAACACGCCAGACCACTTGCTCGTCTGGTATCGCTGCGCGAACTGCGGGACGCGCCAGGAGCGCGACCGGAGGCTGCCGGTGGGCTCGACGTGCGAGGCCTGCGGCGCTTCGCTTACAGCTTCGGGCCAGTTCCAGTACGCGCGCCTGCACATACGACTGCTGGCGAGCGCCTTCGACGCCATTTTGGGCGCCGTACCGTACTACATGTTTGGATTCGACTATGCGACCTTTGGATTCGGCGCCGTCGGACCGGAGAGCGCGGACTACAATCATGTACGACGGATTGGTCTCCTGGTGGCATTCCTCGTCATCTTGTTGTTCCAACTTGTCGGCACAAGCCCGGGCAAGCTTGCAATGGGGATCAGGGTCGTTGACGCTCGGGCCTGGCGCCGACCTGGACCGCTGACCGCGACCATGCGCGCCGCAGGAGTGTTCCTCACAATCGCGACGGCTGGCCTGGGCTACGTCGCGTTGGTGCTGGATCCGGAGCGCCGCACGCTACACGACCGACTCGCTGGCACGCGGGTGATCCAGGATTAGCGTGCGGTCGCGCGGGACTGCTCGTCGGAGCAGTCAGCCCTGGTGGCCGGAGCGCGCTGCGGAAACCCTCAGCGTCTTCTTACACTAACCTTCGGTCGCCTTCGCGGCCGCTTGCGCGGGCCGCTTCAGCATGAAGTAGCTGCTCTCCGGTCGCATGAGGGGGAGCAAGCCGGTCAGTTCCCAGCCGTCCTCGCCCAGTTTGTCGAGGAAGCCGCGAACGAACCCGGTGCGGTGCTCACCGCCCTGACGGATGTACTCCGCCCCCTCCGATGAAATCCTGCCTCTGAAGTCGACGTATACGACCTTGTATTCCCACTTGCCCATGATTGGCATCACTCCTGATTGGTGACGCTGAACGGGCGCCGCAGACACGACTCCGGCCGCAGGGCCGATCTCAGTCTCGCACATCGGTCAAGGGGCGACCCAGCACGCCTAACTGCAGTTTTCGCAGTCAGGGCAATACCTTCGTGGTCTTCGACAGCACTATCCCGCGATGCCGACGCCGCCATCGATCACGATGGTCTGGCCGGTCACCATGTCGGCTCCCTCGATCAAGCTGAGGATGAGCTGGGAGACGTGCTCGGGCGAGCAGACATCCTTGAGCGGCGCACGACTCGACTCATGCTTGCGCGCCGCCTCGAACACCTGCTCGCCGAGGCCCGCGCGGAGCCATCGCGTGTCGATGAAGCCGGGCGCCACGGCGTTGACACGCACCTCGGGTCCGAGCACGCGGGCGAGCGACACCGTCATGTTGATCACCGCCGCCTTCGACGCTGCGTAGGCGATCGACGAACCGATCGATCGGACGCCAGCCACCGACGACACGTTAACGATTGCGCCACCGCCGCTCTCTCTCATCACCGGCGCGGCCGCACGAGCGCAGAAGAACGCGCCCTTCACGTTGACGTTGAAGATGTCGTCCCACATCTCGGACTTCATGCCCTCAAGGTCCGCAAACGCCACGAAGTGCGTCATCGCGGCGTTATTGACGAGGACATTCACGCCGCCGAAGCGCTCCTTCGTCTGACGCACCATGTCGCGCACCTGGGCGTCGTCCGAGACATCGGCGCGGACGAGCAGCGCCTTCGCGCCTGCCTCCTCGACGAGCCGCAGCGCCTCGCGCGCGTCGTCCTCTGAGCGCGAGTAGTTGATGACGACATTGGCGCCCCGGCGCGCGAGATCGAGCGCCGTCGCGCGCCCGACGCCCACCGCCGAGCCCGTCACGATCGCGGTCTTGCCTCGGATGTCCATGGTTGTACCTTTCGGGGTGCCTCGCCCCCAACCGGGCGCCGCCGGGGCGCCGATCTGGGAGCGGATTCGAGATTGCTGGCCGATCTTGACAGCATCGGGCGTTCGAATCCAGCAGATGCCGGCGAAAGACGGCGTTTGGCCGTGCGTTAGAATCAGCGGATATGAAACGGAACCTCAAAGGCCTCGTCCTCGCCGGCGGAAAGGGCAGCCGCCTGCGGCCGCTCACGTACACCGGCGCGAAGCAGCTTGTGCCCATTGCGAACAAGCCGATCCTCTTCTACGCCATCGAGGATCTGGTCGCTTCGGGCATCACCGAGATCGGCATCATCGTGTCGCCCGAGACGGGCGACCAGGTCGAGCGCGAGACGGGCGACGGCGCCCGCTTTGGCGCCACCATCACCTACATTCGGCAGCAGTCGCCGGGCGGCATCGCCCAGGCGATCGGTCTCGCCCGCGACACGATGGATGGCGCGCCCTTCGCGGTGTACTTGGGAGACAACTTCGTCCGAGAGGGCATCGCGCCCTTCGTCCAGGCGTTCGCGGATTCGGACGCGGACGCGGGCATCCTGCTGAAGCACGTCGATGACGCGCGCGAGTTCGGCGTCGCCGCGTTCGACGGCGAGCGCCTCGTGCGTGTCGTGGAGAAGCCCATCGATCCGCCGAGCGATCTCGCCGTCATCGGCATCTACCTTTTCACGGCGCGGGTGTTCGACGCCATAGCGGCGATCAGGCCATCGGCGCGCGGAGAGCTCGAGATTACAGACACGATCCAGTGGCTCATCGATGCCGGCGTTCACGTGCGTGCGGACGTTGTCGAGGGTCAGTGGATCGACACCGGCAAGCACGACGATCTCCTCGCCGCGAACCGGCTCATCCTGGAGAAGCTGCCGCACGACCCATCCGGCGGCAGCGTCGACGAAGCGTCGAAGCTGCACGGCCGCGTCGTGCTGCAGGCGGGATGTGAGATCGTGAACAGCGTGATCAGCGGACCGGCCATCATCGGCGAGCGCACGCGCATCGAAAACTCGTACGTCGGGCCGTTCACCTCGATCGGCCCGGATTGCCGCATCGCCGACAGCGAGATCGCGGGCAGCGTCGTCATGGAGCAGACCGTGATCGCAGGGCTCGGCCAACGGATCGAGCAGAGCCTCATCGGCCGCAACGTCGACCTGCGCGCGGGCGATCGCAAGCCACACGGCTATCAGCTGATCCTCGGCGACTTCAGCAAGCTGCGGGTGCCCTGATGCGGCGCATGTTCGTCGCTGGCGGTGCCGGATTCATCGGCAGCAACTTCATTCGCCACGTCATGCGCACGCTGCCCGGCATCGAAGTCGTGAACTTCGATGCGCTGACGTACGCGGGTAACCTGCAGAATCTCGCGGACGTAGCGGACGACGCACGCTACCGCTTCGTCCACGGCAGCGTCTCGGACGCCGCCGCCGTCGCCGCCGCGATGGAGGGATGCGACGCGGCGGTGAACTTCGCCGCCGAGACGCATGTCGATCGTTCCATTCTCGATGCGGCCGACTTTATCGAGACGAACCTCCGTGGCGCCTATTACGTGTTGAGTGCCGCGCGCGATCACGGCGTCGAGCGCGTGCTGCACGTCTC
>JANPBN010000408.1:0-1940 GCA_031430415.1 Dehalococcoidia bacterium | reverse complement strand
CGATGGCGGGGGTCTGGGAGCCGTTGGGGGCTGGCACGTAGTCGATCGAGGCCGCTTTGACGGTGTGAAACGTCGAGGTGGGCACGTTAGCGGCGCTCCTCGAGGACGTCGCCGGCGTCGTTGGTTTTGTCCAGGGTGCGGGTCTGGATGGTCGCGGCGTCGCCGCGGTAGAGCACGGTCGGGCCGTCCTTCTCGCTGATGTCGCCGGTGAATCGCTCGGCGAAGGCGCGTAGGCGCTCTGGCGCGCGCGTTTCGACGTGTCGCACGCCTTCGCCCGTTGCGAAGCGTAGGGCGGCTCTGACGAGCAGCACGAGGGCGCGCTGCGTCTGTCGTGGGCCGCCATCGCGGGACGTGATGTTCATCTCGCCAAACGCGCCGGTGTGGGCTTCGCGATTGATGACGAATGGGGCCGTGGCGATGAGCGTGCCGTCGGCGGCGTTGACCTGGGCGAGCATGTTGAAGTCGTCGAGGATGCGGATCGACGGGGTGAGGGGTTCAGCCCACATGAGAAGCACGGCATCCGTTCCTTGACATCGCGGCTCGATCGCCGCCGGGCAGGGCCGTACTATCGCCGAAGCCGCCATCGATCTCGCAACATTTCGTGACACTCCGCCACAAGAGGCTTTCACGGTGATACAGCCGCAACCCGCCGTCGTTCTTTCAGGTATGAGCGCCATCTCGCAGCCCAACCACCCGGCGCGCCTCATCTGGTTATTCGGCGCGACGTTGCTCGTCACGGGCATCATCGGCGGTGCTGCCGCGGCGCTCGCGTTCATGGTGCAAGATCAGCGCGGCCACTTCAGCGATGTGCGTGGAGCGATCGGGCCTGGTGGCCAGGTGCAGGCGCCCGAAGGTCTCGTCATCGTCATTCCTGTCGACGACGCGAAGCAGTTCCGCGAGTTCACTGGTTTCACGCCATTCGTGCCGAAGGCGGTCCCCCACAACACGATCCCGACGCCAAAATACGCCGTCTCCCAGCCCGACGCCGATGGCAACCGCACCGGCCGCGTCGCCTTTTCGCCAAAACCCGGTGCCGCCACCGAAGGCATCACGGGCCCCATCGTCGTGCTTGTTGAGTCCCCCGGTGCGCCGGCCCCAGGCGCCGAACTCGGCCAACTCAAGCGCATCGACGGCGACTCCACGCGCGCCATCATCGCGACCCTCCCGTGCGGCGACCTGACGCTCGAAATGCAGCTCTTCTTCGGCCCGGACGCGCCCGCAGGCGAGGAGCTGATCACGCCCTACATGCAGACCGTCGCAACGCAGTTCCTTGCCGAGCTCCAGGGCGCGTGCGACTCCTAACCCGCCCCGCCAGACTCGCCCTCGATCGATGCGCTATCATGCGCGCGTGACAGTGCTGCCGCACACCGAAGGCATCCAGCTCACGCTCCCGTATTTCGAGGGGCCGCTCGACCTTCTCCTTCACTTGATCGAGCGGGAAGAACTGGACATCACGAGCATCGCGCTCGTCCAGATCGCGGATCAATACCTCGAGATCCTCCACGCGTCGGATCACATCAACCTTGACCAACTCGCGGACTTCATCTCCATCGGAGCGCGCCTGCTGCTCCTCAAGTCGCGCGCGCTGCTGCCGCGCCCTCCAGCCGAGCCCGGCGTGGAGGAGGAGGAAGAGGATCTCGGCGACGAGCTAACGCGTCAGCTTATGGAGTACAAGCTGTTCAAGGAGGCCGCCCGCGGCCTGCGCGACATCGAGACCGCCGGCATGCACTCATACCCGCGCATCGCCCCACCGCCCGAACTGCCGCCGCCGTCGGGACTCGATGGCGTCACGACGGATCTGCTCCGGCAGATGGTCGAGATCGCGCTCACCCGCAAACCGGAAGTCGCGGAGCCCGTCGCCGTCGTCCGCCCACACAAGTTCACCGTGCGCGAGAAAGTCGATCTGATCACGCAGCGTCTCGAACGCGATGGAAGGGTGA
>JANPBN010000407.1:0-1891 GCA_031430415.1 Dehalococcoidia bacterium | reverse complement strand
GCGAATGGTGGGTAGCGCGGCGCGGATGCGGGTGTCGTCGAGGATTCTGAGCGTCTGCTTGTCGAGCGGAACATTGAAGTCCACGCGGACGAGCACACGCTTGCCTTCGACGTCGACGTCGCGAATCGTTTTCTTGTTCATCGCCGAGCCTCCCTGGCGGTCACGAGGACCGGTGGACGAAGAATGCCGCAAGCGTCTCGATGTCGAGCATACGCTCGCGCTTGAGGCTGAGCGCACGAAGCTCGTCGAGGGCCGAAGTCGCATAGGCCTGCGCCGCAGAAGTTGCGGCGGCGCGGGCGCCGGCAGCTTCCAGCAAGGCCGATACGCGATCCACATCCGGCTCGCCGGTAGCCGCGTAGAGGGCGACAAGCTCGGCGCCGCGTTCGGAGTCCAGCACGTCGAACGCATGGACGACCGGGAACGACTTCTTGCGGGAACGGATATCGTCGGCGACGGGCTTCCCGGTCACATCGGCATCACCCCAGATGCCGAGTACATCGTCCTGCACCTGGAACGCGAGTCCAAGAAGGATGCCCGCCCGCGCGAAGGTAGCGACGGTGGCGTCATCGGCACCGGCGGCAAGTGCACCGATCGCGGCTGAAGCGCCGAGAAGCGCGGACGTCTTTCCGGCGATCATCGCTTCGTATTCGGGCCGGATAACGTGCGTTCGCGTCTCGAAGTCGATATCCGCGTACTGCCCTTCGCAGAGCTGAACGCAGGCGTCGTCAAGCAGCCTGATGGCAGTGAGGACGCGCTCCGCCGATAAGCCTGCGCCAAACAGGTCGAGCAGTTCGCGCCGGGCGATCACGAAGAGGCCATCGCCCGTGTTAATCGCCTGGGCGATGCCCGCGACGGCCCAGAGCGTCGGGCGGCCGTGGCGCGTCTCGCTCTGATCCTCGATGTCGTCGTGAATAAGCGTGAAGTTGTGCAGAAGTTCGACGGCCACGGCCGCAGGGAGCGCCTGGGCGATGGAGCCACCCGCGGCCTCGCAGGAGAGCAAACCGAGCGCCGGCCGGAGCATCTTTCCGGCGATGACCTCAGCGGGCGCCCCGGCGGCATCCTCCCACCCAAAGTGATAACGCATGTAGCGCGCGTGCCCGACGCCATCGCGGCTCACGGCGCGACGCATGCCCTCGATCACCGGTGGGCGGTACCTGCCGAGGATCTCCGCCACGCGGAATGCGATGTCTGCGTCGTTGTCCACGGTGTGAGCGTATCGAAGCGCGAAACGCGGGAGTAGGGCGCGATCAGTCCCGCAGAGCCGCGAGCGCCGCCGCGATAGGTTCGGGCCCGATCGCTCCAGAGCGGACGATTCGAGGACCGGCCGGGTCGGTGCAATCGACGATCGTCGACGGAACGCCCGTGGCGGGAAGCGGGGCATCGACGATCAGGTCGATCTCGTCGCCGAACTGCGCGTGAACTTCCACGGCGGTGTGGCATTCGGGCGCGCCGGAACGATTCGCGCTGGTGCCCGTCAGCGGACCGAGTTGCAGCGCGATCTCGCGGATGGCGGAGTCGCCGGGAATGCGTACGGCGATCGTATCGCCGCCCGCCGCCGCGAGCGTACCGAATGCCGCGCGCTTCGGGAGCACGATGGTCAGCGCGCCGGGCCAGAATGCGTCCGCCAGCCCATCGGACGCGTCGTTCGTTGCGGCAAGGAGGCGGACCTGGTCGAGCGAGCCGGCGAAGATTGGCAATGCCTGGCCATGATCCCGACGCTTGATCTCGAACAAGCGCCGAACCGCGGCATCGTCCGTCGCGACGGCGATGAGTCCGTACACGGTGTCGGTCGGCAGCGCGACGAGTCCGGCGCGGCGGAGGACTTCGACTGCCGCTCGATACTGATCATTCGCATTCAATTGATTATGTTCCTGCGCGATATGCTTGACCG
>JANPBN010000406.1:0-1678 GCA_031430415.1 Dehalococcoidia bacterium | reverse complement strand
GCCCGAAGAGGAAGCGGCGCGCCAACTGCTCCGCGAGCGCGTGAGGTCCGCGCTCGATGTCCTCACGCCCCGCGAGCGCACCGTGATTGAACTCCGCTTCGGCATCAAGGACGGCCGCCCACGCACGCTGGACATCGTCGGCAACGAACTCGGTGTGACCCGCGAGCGCGCCCGGCAGATCGAGGCGCAGGCGCTCGAAAAGCTCCGTCGGTCCAACGGCAACCTGCGAGGCGAGGGCGACTTCTAACCTCGAAACTCGCGCCAGACTCCTCCTTCATCGCGGGCAGCCGCGTGCGCGATGCTCTTTCGGCACCACGGATCTCGTCGCGCGCCACAAGCGCGAAACGGGGATCCTTCGCCGTCTGGCGAATCGCACAGGCCGAGTCGATGGGCTCTTGCGACAACCCCGGCGGGACAATGGTTCATTCGTACCACATCGCAGCCAAGCGGCCGGTTTTATCATGGAAGCCGGAAGCGGCGACGGTTGACAGAACATACGTCCCGCCTGAACCGGCGCCACCCTATACTCGAAACGAGGGGTGGACACCCGGAATCAAGCCTTCGAACAACCCGGGAGAGACATACACATGGTGCTAGGTAAGCTTCGGCCTTCAGGTTCCGGCGTCGAGCACGTGGACCTGCCGCCCGTGGGGACGGACGGTTCTCCGGCGACCTTCGCCCAGCTGCTCGAAATGAGCCGAAGCACGTTCGGCGATAAGGTCATGTTCCAGCACAAGATCCGGCGTGAGTGGCGCCGCTGGTCGCACAACGACGTTCACCGCGCATCGCACGAGATTGCGGCCGGGTTGATTGAACAAGGGCTACAGCCCGGCGATCGCGTGGTCATGGTGCTGGAGAACGGCTGGGATTGGGTGCGATCCTACTACGGCATCGTCCTCGCGCGCGGCATTGCCGTTCCCATCTACTTCGACCTCAAGCCAGGCGAGATCGCCACGATGGCCGCCCACGCCGATCCGAAGATGGCGATCGTCGGGCCGAAGTTCCTTCCCAAGCTACAAAGCACGATGCACCTCCTCGATCGCCTCATCATCGCCGCCGACGACGCCGAATCCGTGGTGCACGACCTGCCGGCAAGCGGCCCGGCCGCGATGACGCTCGATTCCGTATGCTCGGCCGCCACCGATGCCAGCCGCGCCACGTTGGCGAGCACGGTCGTGCTGCCCGAGGACATCGCATCGATCGTGTTCACGTCCGGCACCTCTGGTGGCGCCAAGGGCGTGACGCTTACCCACCGCAACTTCATGGCCAATATGCGTGCCGGCCGAAGGCATCTGCCCCTCAACGAGCGCGACCGCATTGTGGTCGTACTGCCTATGCACCACGCCTTTCCATTCATCTTGGCCGTCGCCGTCGCGCCAGCCGTGGGCATCGAGATCACATTCGAGAACGACCTGCGCCGCATCCGCGACCGCATGGCCTAGGTGAAGCCCACAGTCTTCCAGGGCGTGCCTGCGCTGTTCGAGATTATGTACAGAAACATCGTTCACGGCATCGAAGTTCAGGGCAGGATCGAGACGTTCAACAAGGGTCTCCGCATCGTCGAAGCGACAAAGCAGAGGACCGGTGTCAACATCGGCCGCATCGTCTTCCGAGAGCTGCACCACCGCCTTGGCGGCAGCCTGCGCTTCATGGTGAGCGCCGGCGCTGCACTGAATCC
>JANPBN010000405.1:0-1686 GCA_031430415.1 Dehalococcoidia bacterium | reverse complement strand
GTTGATGTCCAGCAGACCCATGTACATCCACGACTGGCTGTGCAGCGTGTGCCAGTTGTCGATGTTCGTGCCGTGCGACATGAAGTAGAAGACACCGTACTTGTTCGTCGTCAGGTACTTCGCCAGCTCTTCGACGGCCTGGTCGCCCGTGTGCACCGGCTTGCCATTCTCCTCCATACCGAGGATCGTGTCGACCGTGTAGCCGGCCGAGGTCAGGTCCTCCTCCATGCACTCGATGCTCGGCCCGACGAGGGACTTGAAGCTGTCGTAGAGATCGACCTTGCCGCCGTGGCCGCGCAGCGGATGCGCCAGTTCGTACGCCGGGGCAACGAGCAGCGCGCGTTTCGGCGGCGTGTCCGCGCTGCTGATCGCCTTCGGCTGCGTCGCAGCGTCGTACAGGCTGACGCCGAAGCCGCCCGCCGGATTGAGGCCCTCACGTCCCGGCTCGGGTGCGCGCGTCGATGCTGCTGTCGCGCCCGGCAGCGTGCCGCACCCGCCCACAGTCGCGAGATCGGTGAGGTCACCAGGCGCCGCGCCAGCCACCGGTCGCGACGACACGAGCGCACGAGACGCCGGTGCGCCGATCGAGGCCGACTCCGCGGGCGCGAGGTCCATGCGCTCGGTCACGACGTAGTCGCCCGTCCCGTCCTTGTACTTGATCGTGATGTTGAGGCCGTTCGGCGAGACAGTGGCATCAGCCACGTCGGGCAGTGTGCGCGCGAACGCGACGGTGTCCTGGACCGCCTGCTCCCACGCCTTGCCCTTGTCGTTTACTGCCTCGACAAAGTTCTTCGTCGCGGCGGCGCCCGCGTCCTTCTTCAGGTCCCAGCGGCTCCAGTCACTCTTCAGCGTGACAGGCGCAGCCTCCGTCGACTTCTCGGCGGCCTTACCGTCGGTGCGCTTCCAGGTCGACGAGCCTGCGCCTTCGCTGAACATCTTCACCGGGATTTCGAGCGTGTCGCCGCTGAGCTTGTACGGCTGATCGGTCGCCGTGAAGCCCTGCTCGGTGAACTCGATGGTCATCAGTCCGTCGTGGATACTGTAGGTACCCGTATCGGTCAGCTCCTCATCGCCGCTGACTGCGAGGACAGACAGCTTCCCCTGATCCAGCGTGAGCGTGACCGTCGCGCCCGCCTTCGGCTTCGTCCCGTCGGAGTCCTGCACGACAACGTACGTCCCGCTGATGTCCGTCGCGGTCGCCGATGTGCCATCGCCGTCCGTCGCGTCCTTCTTGCCGCCCCCGCACGCGCCGAGGGCCATCGCTAGCGCCACCGCCGCGATCAGGACAAACGAAACCCGCCGGCGTGCGAAACGTGACATGAAGGGGCCTCTCGTTTGGGGGAATCGCCGCGCTCCGATGCGGCCATCGCGCCGGCCGCAGCCTACCGCGAAGGGCGCGGCGCGCACAGCGGTACCGGGCGCCCGCGCCACGGCCATCAACCACTCGCGCCCGACGGTGACGCCACCGTTGCGACATTCACCGTCGAGACCGCCGGGCGCTCGCGTTCCTCGCCGCCACCATAGTGATTACCGGCGCCCTTGGCGGGTGGGAGCGGGCCCCTCCGTCCTTCAGGTGTGTCGGTTAGGTGCGAAAAGGCTCCGTTACGTCGCGTACGTTTGGCAAGCGCATCAACGAACATAAATCGGGATCTCCGTGACGGTGAGTGAGAGACTCGAGGCGATGAG
>JANPBN010000404.1:0-12503 GCA_031430415.1 Dehalococcoidia bacterium | reverse complement strand
CTACATCATGATCGCGTTGCTGTGCGTCCTGTTCGTCGCACTCTCGACGGTCGGCTATGTCGTGCTGCGCAACCGCGTGATGTTCCTCGTCGGTGTGCGGAATATTCCACGCCGCCGCGCGCAGACGATCCTCATCATCGTGGGATTGATGCTCAGCACGACGATCATCGCGACCGCGCTGAGCATCGGCGACACGGTGGACTACAGCGTCACCAACACCGCGTACAACCAGCTCCATAGCATCGATGAAATCGTTGCGACGAGGAGCGGCGACACGCTGCCGGCTGAAGGCGAGGGCGACGAGGCCAACGCCGGGGATGAGGATGGCGATCCGTTCGAAGGCTTGGGCTCTATCATCTCGCCTTTGCCGATTCCTCAGGCTCAGGCGGACGCATTTCGGAACGAGTTCCTGGAGCTCGATGGAGTCGATGGCGTTCTCCATGTGATCCGCGGACCGGCGCCGGTGACGAACCTCACGAAATCACAGTCGGAGTCGTTCTCTGTCGTTGTCGGTGTGCCGCCCGATCAGCTTGCCGGGTTCGAGAGTGACTTCACCCTCCTGAATGGTGATCGCGTATCGCCAGCCGATCTCAGTGACGGCGAGATCTACGCGAGCGAGGCGGCGGCGAAGAAACTGGATATCACGGTCGGCGACGACCTCAGTTTTGTTGCGGACGGCAAGGAAGTGCGCTTTCGCGTCAAAGGCGTTGTCGATGACCGCATCCTCACCGGAGCGCTCGGCGGCGACTCGCTCGGTTTCCTGTTGTCGTTCGAGCGTGTGCGCGAAATGTTCGGGCGCGCGAACGAGGCCGATTTCATCGCGGTGTCCAATGACGGTGGGGTGCGCGACGGCCTTCGAGGATCCGATGCCGTGTCAAAGCGCTTGAACGCTGCGCTGGCCGGATCAGCGTGGTCTGCGCGCGACAGCAAGTCGAACTTCGTGGACATTGCCGACCAGGCGTCGAGCCAGTTCACCACGTTCTTTGTCGTGCTCGGTCTCTTCTCGATCGCCGCCGGCATGCTGCTGATCTTTCTCATCTTCGTCATGCTCGCGGCGGAGCGGAAGGTTGAGATGGGCATGGTGCGCGCCATCGGCACGCAACGCCGCCATCTCGTGCAGATGTTCATGTCCGAAGGCATGGTCTACAACGTCGCTTCCGCGGCCGTCGGATGTGCGCTCGGTATCGGCGTCTCCGTGATCATGGTCGGCATCATGGCGCGGTTGTTCGCGGACTTCGGCCTGCAGATCACATTTCACGTTACCGCGCGCAGCTTGATCGTCGCCTATTCGATCGGCGTGGTGCTGACATTCCTGACCGTCACGTTCTCGTCGATCCGTATCGGCAACCTGAACATCGTCGCTGCGATTCGCGATCTGCCAGATCCTCCAAAGCAAGAGCTGCGGCCCCACAACGGGATCCTGTCCTACGTCCGCTGGTTGCTGATCAAGCCCACGAGCTGGGGCGAGTGGGGTCGCGCGCTGGCCATGATCGTCATCGGTGCGTTGTCAATTGGCGCCACCGTGCTGCTGTTCATGGCGTCGGCAGCCGTGTACGACGACAACTTCGTGACAGGCACAGCGGCGATCCTGCTGGCCGTCGTCGGCGGCGCGTTCGCTGTGCTCGGTGCCGGTCTTGTTCTGACGGGTTTCGTGTCGATCTTCCAGGTGGGCATTCTGGCCATGGCCGCCGGGCCGTTCCTGGTTCTGCTCGGCTACTCGAACGGACAGGCATTCCCGTTCGGCGTGGGCCTGTCAATGTTCATCATCGGCGGCGCGGTCACGCTGAATTACGTCGGCGTCGCCGCACGGCCTGTATACACCGCGATGGGCCTCCTGATGTTGACGTTCTGGTTGCTGTTCGCCGGTAACAACGTTCCCGGCGTAAAGGAGCTGGATGGCGACATCGAGATGTTCTTCCTCAGTGGCGTGACGATGGTCGTTGCCGCCACCTTCGTCCTGGTCTACAACGCTGATCTCATGCTGGCGATCCTCAAGCCGGTGGAGAGCATGTTCTCGTCGCTGGCGCCGGCCATCCGAACGGCCGTCGCGTACCCGCTCGCTAACAAGTTCCGCACGGGCATGACGATCGCCATGATCTCTCTCGTGATGTTCGCCCTGGTGATGTTCTCGACGATGAACGCGAACTTCGACCGCCTCTTCCTCAGCGACGACGCACTCGGTGGCTATGAGGTCGTGGCGAGCGAGAACCCTGGTAACCCGATCGATGACCTCTCACAGGCACTTCAGGTTGGTGGCTTCGACACGAGCGGGATCGAAGGTGTCGATAAGGTTCTGATCGCGAATAGCGATGTGTCGCGCGCCGCCCAACTCGATGACAAGCCTGACTCGAAGCGCGTGGGCATGTTCGGGCTGTCGTCGGCGTTCATCGCGAACAACGGCCTCAAGTTCCAGTCCCGCGCCACTGGCTTTGCTACCGATGCCGATATCTGGAAAGCCATGGCGGGCAGCAGGCGTTACGGTGTCATCGACGCATTCTCGGTCCCCAGCAACGGCTTCGGTGATGGCGGTGGCGACAGCTTCATGCTCTCGGGCATCGAGCAGACCGACAAGACGTTCGAGCCCATCCAGGTCGAGATCCTCAACTCGGCGACGGGCGACAAGGAAATCATCGAGATCATCGGCGTGTTCACCACCCAGGGGAGCGGTCTCTACAGCGGCCTGTTCGTTCAGCAGGACACGTTCAATAGCGTGTACGACACGGATTCGACGCTCCACTACGTCCGCCTTCAGGAAGGAGCGAACGCCAATGACATTGCGAAGGGCATCGAGAAGACGCTCCTCGCACAGGGCGTGCAGGCCGAGTCGCTGCGGCAGGTCATCGAGGATTACCAGGCGCAGAGCAAGGGATTCATCTACCTGTTGCAGGGGTTCATGGGAATCGGCTTGTTTGTCGGCATCGCGGCCGTCGGTGTGATCGCGTTCCGCACCGTCGTCGAGCGCAGGCAGCAGATCGGCATGCTGAGGGCGATCGGCTACACGCGGCGCGCTGTGGCCATCAGCTTCATCCTGGAATCGTCTTTCACGTCGCTGCTCGGAATCCTGAGCGGGATCACGCTCGGGCTGCTGCTGGCCAACCAGCTGGTCAAGACCGATGACTTCGTCTCCGGTGGAGTCGACAGCTTCTACATCCCGTGGCTACAGATCGTGGCCGTGGGCGGCTTCGCATTCCTAGCGTCTCTGGTGATGACAATCATCCCGTCAAGGCAGGCGTCCAGCATTCCGATCGCCGAGGCGCTGCGCTACGAGTAGGCCTGGCGTTTTGGATGCGTGTCGACGTGCTCGTTACGCCGTGGGCGCATCACTCGCGCCACCCTCTCCGCCGCCACCGTCGCGCTTGCGATTGCGGCCGCCGCGCCGGCCACGGCGCCTGCGCCGCGCAACGTCTCCGTCGGCGGCTGCTTCAGCGGTGGCGTCCTCCGCCAGCGGGGGGGCAGCCGGGGGCGGGGCTACGGGCGCGGCTTTGAGCGGCGCTTCGATCTGCTCGACGAGTTCGACGGGCCGTACGGTGAGCCCGTGCTGCATCTGCAGTTCCGCCGCCGGCATCTCGATGACCTGATGCGCCTCAGTCAGCCAGAGTGATACGGTCTTCTTCATCGCGTTGATGCTGCGCACCTTCGCTTCGCCCGACGGTGTCGAGAGGAGCGCGCCGACCTTGGGCATCGTGCCGCGGATCTCGCGGTAGCCTTCGTATTCAAACGTGAGGCAGCAGTACAGGCGTCCGCACACCCCCGAAATTTTCTGAGGATTGAGCGGGAGATCCTGTTCCTTCGCCATCTTGATCGAGACGGCGGGGAAGTTTGTTTGCCATGATGCGCAGCAAAGCCGCTGTCCGCAGACGTCGTAGCCGTCGACCAGCTTGGCGCGGTCGCGATCGCCCACCTGGAGCATCTGCACCTTCGTGCCCAGTTCCTCCGCGAGAACTCGGTTGACATGCCGGAAGTCGACGCGATCACCGGCGGTGAAGTAGAACGTGATTTGTGTACCTTCGAGGTTGTATTCCCCTGACACGATGTTGAGTTCCGTGCGACTCTCCGCCACACGCGTCTTGGCAATGCGCAGCTCGGCCGCCGCCCGATCCTTCAGTCCCTGCCAACTTTTCAAGTCCTCCGCCGAAGCGATCCGGAGGATCGGCTTCAGGGACTCCTTAATGTCGTGAGCGAGCACCTGCTCCGCCGATATGACGACGCGCCCAATCTCGAGTCCGTGCGAAGTCTCAACGACGACGTAGTTGCCGACATCCAGCAGATACTCTCCGGCGTCGAAGTAGTACACCTTGCCGGCTTCCTTGAAGCGGACGCCGATGGGTACGCGCTGATGGTCGCTCATTGTTGTGCCGTATCGCTATCTGCCGGCCAGCCTGCCGGCTACCGCGTTGGGACGCAGCCGCGGCAGCGCCATCACCATCACTTCGAGTACCAGCCCCGGACTTCCGTTCTCTTCGAGCTGCTGTCGTGCTTCGCCGATCGCTCGAAGCGCCCGCACACCGGAGGCGACGTCGCATTGTGCCGCGAGCGCGTGAAGTGTGTCCAACTGCTCGCGATGTACGACGTCGTCCCCACGTCCAGCGGCGATGAGCAGGATATCGCGCCACCAATGCTCCCACGCATCGAGCGTGGCCCGGACGCGCGCGCGGTCCTTCGACCAGCGACTCCCCGTGTCAGCGGCCCACGCGAGGCGATCCGCGAGTCGTCCTGACGCAAGTTCTGCCGCCATGGCGAGTTCCTGCTGCTGGCGCTCGTTCATCTTTTCGTCGTGGTTTGCCAGCACGGCCCAGCCGATACGTCCACCCGACAGCCTCGCCAGTGCCGCGGCTTGGCCCGGCTCGACGTCCCAGCGCGTTCGCAGCGCGCGTTCGATCGCGTCCCTCGGCATCCCGCCGAACGGAACGCGCCGCACCCGCGAGCGGATGGTTTCGAGCAGCGGTTCGTCGGAATCGGTGACGAGGATGATCACAACCTGCGCTGGTGGTTCCTCAAGCGTCTTGAGGAGCGCATTTTGAGCGATCTCGTTCAGCGCACTCGCCGGTTCGATGATCTGGACGCGATACCGGCCCTCGAACGGTGCCCGGCTGACGGTCGACTCCATGCGTCGGATTTGGCAGACCCGGATATCGCGGGAATCGCCATGGTCGTGGTCCCGCTCGTCGCAGATTCCGCCGACGGAGATGACCTCAACGTCCGGATGAATGTGCGCAGCGATCCTCTCGCAGGCACGACAGCGGCCACAAGGCGGCGCACCATCCGTGCAGTTCAGTGCCTGTGCGAACTGGAGCGCGGTGAGCGTCTTCCCGGTGTGCGCTGGGCCTGAGAAGAGGTACGCGTGCGCCACCCGGTCGGCGTCGATGGGGCGCGACAGAATGCCGATCGCGGCGTCTTGTCCCAAGACCGTCCAGGTCACGATGATGTCCCTTCGGATGTCGCGGCTACCGGCCCTCGAGGAGTCGTTCGCCCAGCCACGGCGGGAGCCCGGTGTCGATGATCTTTCGTCGTGTTGTTTGCGCGTCGTATGCGACACGGTGCCACGTCACCGTTGCGGCGGCCTCATCGTACAGCATGTATTCGGCGCGCGGATCGCCATCGCGCGGCTGTCCGGTGCTCCCCGGGTTCAAGATCAGACGCGTCGGGCCAAGCTGTAACGTCGTTCCGTCCCTTGCCGTCCGCATGACCGGTGCGCCGCCCGGGTGCTCCTCGAACCAGAATTGCAAGTGGGAGTGCCCCACGATGCTGTAAGGAGTCGTCTGCAGCGCGAATTGCGCGTCGGCTTGCTCAGCAGATAGGAGGTACTCCCACTCCGGGCTGCGAAGACTACCGTGGACGAGCGTGATGGCGTCGTACTCGCGGATCAGAGGCAGCGATTCCAAGTATGCCCGATCCCGCGGCGTCAGGGTCATTGCCGTCCACTCCGCCGCGGCGGCAGCGACCGGATTGAACTCGCTGGTACTCATCTGCCCCAAAGCGGCCAGATCGTGGTTTCCGGCGACGGCGACGAAGTCCAGCGTCTGGAGTGTGCTGATGACCGCTGCGGGATCCGGGCCGTAGCCGACGATATCCCCCGCACAGAGAACCACATCGAATCCGCTACGCGCCCCGGCATCGCTGAGAACGGCCGTCAGCGCCTCGATATTGCTGTGGAGATCCGAGATGACGAGTGCAGGCATTACGGGAGGATACCGGCCCTGTCGCGGGATGCACGTCGCGGCAGCGGCTAGGATGTATCCGATGCACGTGAGCGATCTCGGCGAGTTCGGACTGATTGAGCGGCTCAAGGCGGTGCTGCCGTCCTCGGACGGTCGACTCATCGTGGGGCCCGGCGACGACGCAGCGGTTTGGCAGACGGACGGCGGGTTTGCGTTCGCCACGACCGACACGATGGTAGCGGGGGTTCACTTCCTGCCCGGCCGCGTCGCCTGGACTGATGTCGGATGGAAGGCGTTGGCGGTGAACGTCAGCGACATCGCTGCGATGGGCGGCCGTCCGACGTTCGCGCTCGTCACGCTCTGCCTGCCGTCGGATACACGTGTTGCGGATGTCGAGGGTCTGTATGTCGGCTTGCGCGAGTGCGCCGAGGCGTACGGTGTCACCATCGCGGGGGGTGACATCGTCTCGTCGCCCGTGTTCGTCGTCACGATCGCGCTGTTCGGAATCGGGCACGACCCTCGAAGCGAGTACGAGCCACTCCTTCGCAGCACCGCCCGTGAGGGCGATCTGATCGCCGTGACGGGTAGCCTTGGCGGATCGGCTGGTGGCCTCCGAGCGCTAGTCCGTGGCGACGCAGGGGAGTACGCCGAGGCACTGATCGAACGGCACATGCGGCCGGAGCCTCGCGTCGCCGTCGGCCGGTTAGCGGTTGCAGCGGGCATCCGGTGCGGCATCGATATCAGCGACGGCCTGGTGCAGGACATCGGTCATGTCTGCGTGGCGAGCGGCGTCAGCGCCGAACTGTGGCTCGATGCGTTGCCGCTCGATCCGGCGCTGGTCGGGGCCTACCCAGACGCTGCGGCGATGATGGCGGCGACCGGCGGCGAGGACTACGAGCTGGCGCTCGTGGGCTCGGAAAGTGCGCTCGACATGGTGAGCGGCGCGCCCGGCTCGCGGCTAGCGATCGTTGGGCGCATCGTCGCGGGCGGCGGCGTGCGGCTGCTCGATGCCTTGGGGACCGAGGTCGACGTGACGCAGGCCGGCTGGGATCACCTTCGCACGCCGGATCGGCGCTCGTGAGCGACGTCATCCGTCTCCGAACGTCCAGCGCTGTTGCGACGCGCCGCCTCGGCGAGCGCATCGGACGTCTGCTACGCGCTGGCGATGTTGTGCTGCTCTCGGGAGAACTGGGCGCAGGGAAGACGATGCTCGCGCAAGGCATTGGGCGCGGGATGGGGATCTTGGAGCCGATCAAGAGTTCGTCGTTCGTCATCATGAACGAATACCCAGGACCGGAGCTTCGGCTCTTTCACGCCGACCTGTATCGCCTAGAGGAGCCGGCACAAGTTGCTGAACTCGCGCTCGACGAACTTGCTGGACGCGGCGTCCTTGTCATCGAGTGGCCCGAGCGCGCGCCTGCTGAGGTGCCGGATGAGCGACTCGTCGTGCGTCTGGCGTATGACGGCGCTCGCGCGAGGCAGGTCGAGATCGAGGCGGACGGCGAGCGTTACGCGGAGATCGTTCAGCGGCTCAAGCCGCGCCCGCCGCGAACGTAGCTACTGCATGTGGACGACGGAGACGCCTTTCGCCCAAAGGCCTTCCAGGTTGTAGTAGCGTCGCTCTTCCTGGGTGAAGAGATGAACGATCGCGTCGCCGAAGTCGATAAGAACCCAGCCTGAGTCGGGCGCACCCTCGACCCGACGGGGGCGAATATCCTTGTCGCGCAGGTCGGTGTCAAGTGATTCGATAAGCGCGCTCATCTGGCGAGAGTTGTTCGCCGTCGCGACGACGAAGTAGTCCGTGAACGTTGACACCTTGCCAATATCCATCAGCACGATGTCCTCGGCCTGACGGTCCGAGAGGAGGTCAGCGATGTGTTGAGCGAGCTCTGCGGGCTCCAGCAGATGCGTCTCCACGGAATCTGTGAGTGTGGTGGTTGTCACGTCCCAGTATAGCATGGTGCCGTTCCGAGACGGTGGGTTAGGCTGAGTAGAGCAATCGTTGAGCGGGAGACACAGGAGCGGGTGTGCAGCGCGTAGTCGTGGCAATGAGCGGAGGCGTCGATTCGGCCGTGGCGGCGGGATTGCTCGCGCGCCAGGGGTATGACGTCATCGGCATCACGATGCGCCTTTGGAGCACGGAAGACCCGAACGCACCGCGCAGCCAGAAGCGCTGCTGTTCGGTGGCGGACACGGACGACGCGCGTGCGGCGGCCGATGCTCTCGGCATCCCGCACTACGTCCTCAACATGGAGCGCGAGTTCCAGGATCGCGTCATCGACTACTTCGTTGAGGAGTACGGACGCGGTCGCACGCCGAATCCGTGTCTTGCGTGCAACGAGCATGTGAAGTTCCGCGCGCTGCTCGACCGTGCCGTCGCGCTCGATGCCGACTTCCTTGCCACTGGTCACTACGCCCGCATCGAACAGCGCGACGACGGCGCGTTTGCGTTGCGGCGGGCCGTCGATGACGCCAAGGATCAGTCGTACGTGCTCTACACCCTCGGACAGGCCGAGCTGGCGAAGACGATGTTCCCGGTTGGCGGCTATCCCAAGTCCGAAATCCGGAGGCTCGCCGCCGAGATGGACCTCGGACTTGCTGAGAAGCCGGACAGTGTCGACATCTGCTTTGTTCCAGATGGCGACTACAAGGCGTTCGTCCGAGAGCGGCTGCCTGCGGCAGCGGGCGTGATCGTTGATGGGGCCGGTACGGTTCTGGGCGAGCATGCGGGCGTTGCGGGGTTTACGGTAGGGCAGCGCCGCGGTATCGGGCCTGCGGTGGGCGAGAAGCGCTTCGTAACCGGGATCGATCCCGAACGGCAGGTCGTCACTGTCGGCAGCGAGGATGACCTGATGTCGCGCGACCTCGTTGCGGAACGCGTGAACTGGCTCTCCGGCCCTCCCGATGACACTATCCGTTGCGATGTAAAGATCCGCTATCGCACCCCCGGCGGCGGCGCCACCGTCACGCCGCGGGATGACGGGAGTGCGACGGTACGGTTCGATGCCCCCCAGCGGGCGATCACGCCGGGCCAGGCCGCGGTGTTCTACCAGGGCGATGAAGTTCTGGGCGGCGGCGCGATCCGCTAGGTTCGCCCCGCGCTCTCAGCTTGATCGTACGACCGACTGGTGACAGTATCCTTTTGATACGCTAACTACCACATCAAAAGGAGCGACGATGAACACCGCAGCATTCGCCAAACTGTCGCTGGAGCAGGCATTCGGCCTGTTGGGGGCTGTCCTCAAGGACACTCCCAATGACCAGTACAACTTCGACCCGCCGGGCACGGCAAATGCCGCGGCGAAGACGCACGTCCATATCGTGTCGGCCGTCGACTTCTTCATCAATTCGATCGTTGGCGGCGGAACGTCTTCGTGGGGCGCGTTCGCAGCCGAGCAGGGCTTACCCGCGAACCCGACGGAGATCTGGGCGCACACGGGCTCGATTGCCCTCGATCCCATGCGCGAGTGGACGAGCAAGGTCAACTCTTCGGCCCTTGAGGTCGTATCAAAGCTGAGTGACAGCGACTTCGATACCGTCATGGATACGCCACTGTTCGGCAAGCAGACAGTAGCATTCTTGGTGCAACTTGCGGCGCTCCACACGAACGGCCACACCGGCGACATTGCAACGATCAAGGGCGTGCAAGGCGTAAAGGGACTCCCCTTCTAACGATTTCTTTTGGCATCGTCGCAGAATCGAACTACGGCAACGGCGCGATGACTCGCGCCGTTGTCGTGCGTTGACAATGCTCCGAGAGAAGCGTACGGTGGGAGACGGAAGGAACCCCCACCATGCAAGCAGTAATCCTCGCCGCGGGCGATGGTGAGCGACTGCATCCGCAGACCGCGCTCATGCCCAAGCCACTTCTCCAGCTCGACGGCCGCCCGCTCATCAACCATGTGCTCGACACGCTCTGTGAGGCGGGGATCGATGACGCGGTTGTCGTCGTTGGTCATTTCGGCGACCAGGTGCGGCGTGCCCTCGCCGATCGCCACCCGTGTGGTGTCCGTATTCGGTTCGCCGAGAACGACGCACCGCTGCTCGGTAACGCGCGCTCTATCTGGTCGGCGCGCCATGCCGTCGATGGCCCGTTTCTGCTGACGATGGCGGATCATCTCGTCGAGCCTGGCCTGATTCGAGCGCTGCTCGCGGGTGCACCCGATCGTTGTCGGCTGGCGGTCGATTTCGCGCAGCCCGGCGATCCGCGTGCTTCCGAAGCGACGCTCGCGCTTGTCCATGAAGGCCATATCGATGCACTCGGAAAGCAACTCACAGAATGGAACGCGCTCGACACGGGCGTGTTCTGGTGCACACCCGAGGTCTTCACGGCGCTCACGCCGGACCTTCGCGATGGTGAAGGCGGCGCAATGTTCTCATCGCTCGCTCGCGCCGGTGCCCTCGATGCCGTCGATGTGACTGGCATGGCCTGGCAGGACATTGACACAGCGCAAGATCTCCTCGATGCCAATTCGCGCCTAAGCGAATTCACGGCGTGGCGACGCGATGTCGTCGTCGCTTGACGGACCCGTCTCTCGCTACCTGAATCGTCGCGCGTCCGTCCCGGTCGCGCGACTCTTGCGCTCGACGCCGATCACGCCCAACCAGGTCTCGGTGGCGGCGTTCGCGATGGCTATTGCATCGATGCTGCTCCTGGGCGTTGGCCGAAACATCGAGGCGGGGCTGCTGATCCAGGCCTCGTCGATCGTTGACGGCGTCGATGGCGATCTGGCGCGAGCGAAGAACATGGCAAGCCGATTTGGCGGTGCCTTCGACGCGGTGCTGGATCGCTACGCCGACGCGGCGATAGCCGGCGGCCTGGCGTGGTACGCGTATGCACACGAGGACTATCGGTACGCGCTCACCGTCGGGTTCGCCGCGATGATCGGCTTTCTGATGGTCTCCTATTCGCGCGCACGCCTCGAACGCGAGGGCGGTGTCGAGGCAGCCGCGGATCTGCTCGGCATCGCCTCGCGAGATGTACGACTGCTGCTGTTGGCGCTCGGCGCAGCCGCCGGACTCGCGTTCTGGGCGCTCGTCGTCGTCGGTGCGCTGAGCTATCTGACGGTGGCCTGGCGACTCATAGCGTTTCGGCGCCGTCCAGCGCCCTGATTGCGGGAGCGCCGGTCCCGTGCCAACCTTCCCGCAGTTGCGCGCCTTCGGCGCGGCATTCGTACGAACGCATACTGGAGACGCACCCGCATGACCTACGAGATGCGCCCGCCGAACCCGATCAAGTTCGGCACCGATGGCTGGCGCGCCATCATTGGCCAGGACTATACGTTCGACAATGTCCGCGCTTGCGCTGCCAGCGCGGCGATGTATCTCAAGAAGCATGGCCTCGACAAGCGCGGACTCGTCGTCGGATACGACGCGCGGTTCGCGTCGGAGGATTTCGCAGATGCTGTGGCGGAGGTGGTCGCGGCGCAGGGCATCAAGGTGTATCTGAGCAATACCCTTATCCCGACACCGACCGTCAGCTACGCGATTATCGACCGTGGCGCTGGCGGTGGCGTTGTGATCACGGCGAGCCACAACCCGTGGCGCTGGAACGGCTTCAAGTACAAGCCTGAGTATGGTGGCAGCGCGGCGCCCGAGATCGTGGCGCAGCTCGAGGAGCCACTGCCTTCGCTCGTGGGGCGCGACATTCCACGCATAGACATCGACGAGGCGAAACGCGACGGGCTGGTCGAGATGATCGATGCGCGGACGCCGTATCTCGGACAGCTCGGGCGTCTCGTCGACCTGCCGCTTTTAAGGGATGCAGGGATTCGCGTCTGTTACGACGCGATGTACGGAACCGGCGCAGGCTACTTCGAAGAACTCCTGTCCGGCGGCAAGACGAAGGTCACGGAGCACCACGGCTTCCGCAATCCCGTGTTCCCGGGCATGCACGCACCCGAGCCGATCGCGCGCAACCTGACGGTAATGTCCGAGGACATGAGCGGTGGCGGCTACGACGTTGGCATCGCGAACGACGGCGACGCGGATCGCGTCGGCATCGCGGACGAGAACGGCGTCTTCATCAACCAGCTCCAGGTCTTTGGGTTGCTGGCGTATTACTTGCTGGAGTATCGCGGCGAGCGCGGCCCGATCGTGAAGTCGATCACGACGACGGCGATGGTGCAGCGACTCGGGGAGCAGTACGGCGTGCCGGTGTACGAGACGCAGGTCGGGTTCAAATTCCTCGGCCCGAAGATGATAGCTGTTGACGCGCTCATCGGCGGCGAGGAGAGCGGAGGCTACGGCTTCCGCGGCCACGTGCCGGAGCGCGACGGCGTGCTGGCGGGCCTGTACATGCTGGACTTCATGGCGCGATCCGGGAAGAAGCCGAGCGAGCTGCTC
>JANPBN010000403.1:0-3232 GCA_031430415.1 Dehalococcoidia bacterium | reverse complement strand
ATCGGGACGGAGTAACTGGTGGCGCTGGCGATGGGTGCGCCGATGAGGATGGCGATGAGGACGGCGAGCGATGTCAGCGCCCAGAGGCGGCTGTTGACCTTCTGGAACTCGTCCTCGCGCCCGGCGCGCTTCATGCTGTCGTAGAGGATGGCGGTGTCAGCGCCCGATTGGAACGTCAGCCCGAGCCCCCAGGCGGTGTACGCCAGCAAGATGACGATATAGCTCTCGGCGATGCCGAAGATGGCGACGGCGATGGCGAACATGCCGCTCCCGAGCATCAGCGAGACGCGGCGACCGAAGCGGTCGGCGATGGCGCCGGTCGGGATCTCTGCGAGGACGATGAGGAGGAAGAACGGCGTATCGAGCAGCGTGATCTGCGTCAGCGAGAGACCGCGATCATGCTGCAAGTAGATGACCCAGATCGGCCACCACAACTGGAAGTTCATCAGGAAGCGGTAGACGTAGGACTTCCAGATGTTGGCTTCGAAGGCCATGTCGTCGCGGATCTGCCCGAGCAGGTTCATAGCCCCGAGTATAGCCTCGGACGGCTGGATACGGCCCACGGTGTCAAGCGATCCGCGGGTACTAGCCGAAGATGCTGTTCAGGTCAGCGAGGGTCTTGAGAATCTCGGCACCGGAGTCGAACACGAAGAACCCCGGCGCGTAGGGACTGGTGTCGCTGACGAACATGCTCAGTACGACCGCCCAGACCAGAAATCCGGCGCCATTCGCGGCAAGTACCCGCCCCGCGGGCGCGTCCGTAGCGGCCTGGACGGCGATGACGTTGGTGCCGAAGAAAAGGGCGACCGCAGTCAGGCCGACACCGAAGTCGATGACGGGCAGGAACATCAGCACGCCGAGGGAGAGTGGCGCGGCGGCGAATCCCATCACGCGGACCAGTTCGTTCACATCGGCCCGGGCGCGGAACACCTGGGTCAGCATCACGTAGGTGATGGCGAGCCAGACTGCCCAGAGGATGATGGAGAAAATGCTGCCAATGATCAGCGACTTGATCAGGACATCGCCGCTGTCGGGGATGTCGTTGAACACCCACCAGAGCCAGCCGCCGACGCCGAAGAGGAACGTCGAAATGGCGGCTACGATGATGGCGGGAATGGTGGAGTTGGGGTCAGACCGCACCTCGTCGAAGACGGTGGTGTCGAGTGTCGCAAGGCGGCGCAGTTTTTGGATGATTGCGCTCGGGTCGACGCCGCCGGTCTGTGCCATCATGGGTTCGTCCTCCTGACATGCCCGGTTTCGCGTCCCGGCGAAACGGATGAGTTGCCTACCTGATACAACACTTCGATCGACTTGTAAAGCACTCGACGCGACATAAGAGTTGCGTGGATGCGGAATCAGAGCGGCGAACGCTTCGGGGCACCCGCGCGCCGGGGGTAGAGCGCCGGTGTCGGGCGCTGCTTGAGTGCGACGACCAGCGTCTGCGCCGGTCCGGGAACGGCGAACGGCACGGAGAGTACGCGCGCTCCCAGAACGGAGAGCGCGTTTGTCGCAGCGGCGAGTTCGTCGGACGCGCGTGAACCCTTGGGTGTGACGACGCGGCCACCGACACGGGCGTAGGGCAGCGTCAGCTCGAGGAGCGTCGGCAGCGGCGCGACCGCGCGCGCGACGACGAGGTCGAAGGACTCCCGCAGACTCGGGTCGTGCGCCAGATCCTCGGCGCGGCCCGTGAGGACGGTCGCTTCGATACCGAGGGCTGCGACGGCCGCGGCGAGGAACGCCGTCTTCTTCGCCGTCGCCTCGAGCAAGGTGAGGGCGATGCCCGGCCAGCAGATGGCGAAGACGATGCCAGGGAAGCCTGCTCCGGCGCCGACATCGAGCACGCGGCTGTCGGGCCGGAGGACTTCGCGCTCGCGCAGTGCGGCGCCGAGCGCGATCGACTCGAGGAAGTGGCGGCGCTCGATGACTTCCAGCGAGGCGTCACCGACGAGGTTCACGCGCGGCGACCACTCGGCGATCATCGTGGCGTACTGAGCGAGCTGTTCGGTCTGTCGAGGTGTCAGCCGAACGCCGTAGGCCTGGGCGTGCTGCGAGAGGCTTTCCATGATTGCGCCGCCTGCTTCCGTTATGTTTGACGCCCCTTCCATCGTACGCCTACACTGCAGGAAGGCAGGAGGGGATTACTCGACTATGGTAGGTGAGACGACGACGGAGTCGATAGCGCTTCAAGACGCGGCCCATACATACCTCGGACAACTTAAGGTCAACAAGAGCGATGCTCAGACCGAGGTGTTGAAGTTCGTCCGCTGGGCCGGTGGTGACCGCGAGTTGGGTGTGATGCGCGGGCATGACGTTGCGCAGTACGCCGAGAATTTTCCCCCGACGGTGTCGGATGCAGCAAAGCGCGCGGACTGTGTCCGTGCGTTTTTAAAGTGGTCGAAGGATCGCGGGTATACGCGCGAGAACCTGGGCACGCACCTCCGCGTTCGCAAGGCGAACAAGGGCAGCGGAAACGCGCAGACGCTCGAGGAGCAGCCGGTCTACCTCACAAAGGAAGGCCACGATGACCTCGTCGCCGAGTGGGAACTGCTCAAGCAACGACGCCCGATGATCCAGGCCGACCTCGCGCGAGCGATGGCAGACAAGGACTTCCGCGAGAACGCGCCGCTCGACGCCGCGCGCAACGAACAGGCACACCTCGAGGCGCGCATCCGCGAGCTCGATGCGACGCTTCGGCGCGCCGTCGTGCTCGAGCACGGCGCGGAGCATCCCGGCGATGTGTCGCAGATCGGCGACCAGATCACGATCCGCGATCTGCGCACCGGATCAGAGAAGACGTACATGCTCGTCAACACCGACGAGATGCGTTCAGGCCAGGGCAAGATTTCGATCGCGTCGCCCGTCGGCAAGGCGGTGTTCCAGCGACGCGCGGGTGAGGAAGTCGATGTCGAAGCGCCGTCCGGCACATTCCGGGTGCGCATCGAAGCAATCATCACCTGACCATCCAACCACGGCAGGCATGACGAAGCGCCGGACGATTTCGCCCGGCGCTTCGTCTTTGTATTTCCGTGACGTGTGCTACGCGCCCTTGAACTCCGGCTGCCGCTTCTCGACGAACGAGCGCGCCGCGTTTCGGTGATCATCGGTCTGCGCGGAGAGCGACATGTTGAGCGCCTCTTGATCGAGGAGCGTCGCGAGGTCGCAGTTTTCGGCGCGGTTCATGTTGTCCTTCATCCGTCCGAACGCCAGCGTCGGGCCGGAGGCGATGTGCGCG
>JANPBN010000402.1:0-3044 GCA_031430415.1 Dehalococcoidia bacterium | reverse complement strand
ATTCACATCACCCGAGGCTTCGTGCGACGAGTTCGTTGCTTCGTTCAACGCCGGCGATCGCGCGGCACTCCTCGACTTCTACGAGCCCGAAGCGGTGCTCATCGTCGAGCCCGGCAATGAGGCGGCCGGCACCGAGGCGATCGGCGCTGTGATCGATGGGTTTCTCACGTTGGGTGGCAAACTCACCATGGCCTCGGACTACTGCCACGCCAGCGGCGACACCGGACTGACGGGCTCGACGTGGTCACTTGCGGGCAAGGATGCCGATGGCAAGGCCGTCGACATGGGCGGCGGCAAGACGGCCGAAGTCATGCGCCGACAGCCTGACAGCACCTGGCGTTACATCATCGACAACGCCGTCGCCGGATAGGTGTTGGTGTCTGCCCATCCGCCCGCGCGGATCATTCTGCTCAACGGCACGTCCTCCGCGGGCAAGTCGAGCATCGCGCACGCGCTGCAGTCGCTGCTGCCCGATCCGCACCTGGTGTTCGAGATCGACACCTTCATTGCCGCCATGCCGCCGCACATCTACGGCAAGGAGACCGGCTGGATGTTCGTGCCGTCGGATGATGGCAGTTTGCGCGGCCACGCTGGCGTCGACGCCGCGCCGATCTTCGCTGCGATGTACTACGCGATGGCCGCCCTCGCTCACGGCGGCGTCAACGTCATCTTCGTCGACGTTTGCCTTGGCGATGACGCGATCACCCATCTGCTCGACGCCTGGCGCGACATCGATGTCGTGACGGTCGGCGTTCGCTGCCCCGTCGACGTCCTCGAGGCACGCGAGCGAGCGCGCGGCAATCGCGCGATCGGCATCGCCCGGGGCATGCGCGAGATCGCTCACGCCGGCATGCTGTACGACATCGAAGTGGACACCAGCACGCTTTCGCCGGAGGAATGCGCCGCGGCGATCGTGCCAGCGACGTCGTGGCAGAAGCCGCGCGCGATCGAGGCGATGCGCTCCAATCGCCCTTAGCGCGCTCCGTTAGCGCGCGAAGTGCCAGCGCGTCGGGCGGCCCGGCGCCTTCTCCGGGAACTCCGCAAACGCAAACGCGACCCGAGGCGCCACCGCGAAGATCGGCCCCTCGTTGCCGCTCATGTCCCAGTCGTACTTCACCTTGTACGCCGCCACGAACGCCCCAAGCTCCGCCGGGTCGATGACGACAGCATCGCCTTCGACGATCACCGCGTCGGCCGCGCTCTCCGTCGTGATGCTGCACGCCGCGTTCGCCGCCAGGTTCCGTGCCTTCCGCGAACGAGGGCCTGTGCTGAAGAGCAACCGGCAATCGAGCCACACCGCCCACACCGGCATGGCGTGCGGTCGCCGATCCGGCCGCGTCGTCGCCACCCAGTAGTTGTGCGACGCGGCCAGCCGTTCCTCCGCCCACGACCACGGCAGCAAATCGCCCGTACCGAGGAAGTCGCCATATCCCGGCGCGACAACGCCGCTCGCAATCGGTTCGGACATCATCCGCCTCCCGCCAGCGCTTCCATCGCGCCGAACAGCGATGTGCGCTCCACGGCGCTGATCCGCTCTCCATCGAACCACGCCTCGAAGGCCGGCCGATCCCATGTGCCACGCGTCGTCAGTTCGTCGAGCTGCTCCCAGCACGGCGCGGGCAGCCGCAGATCCATCAACGTCCGGTTTCGTTCGACGATCACGCGCGTCTCCGGATCGGCGAGCGTCCGCACCAGCGCCTCGCTCTTCCGTCCAAGCGCGGCAGGCGCCAGCGACGGATCCGCGAGGTACGCGTCGAGCGGATGCGCCGCCAGCATCTTCGACGCTGTCACCTCGCCGATGCTTGGTACCCCCGGCAGATTGTCCGAAGGATCCCCCGTCAGCGCGCGATAATCGAGAAACCGATCGCGCGGAAAACGTCCCTTCAGCGAGATCGCCTCGAAGAAGTTCCCTTCTGTCACGATGAGTTTCTTCACCGGCGCGTAGATCGATGTCATCGGCCCGACCAATTGCATGAAGTCACGATCCGTCGACACGATCCGCTTCGCCCTGTGGGCGTACCGATGCACCAGCCCGGCGATCAGGTCGTCCGCCTCCGTATTCTTGCCGCGCACTACATCGATCGGCAGTACTCGTGCAGCCATCGCCGAAAACTCAGCGATCGCTTCGAGGATCGTCATCTCGTTCGCCATGAACTTCAGATCGTGCTCGCGGCCCGTCTGGTACGGCGCGTAGATCCCGCGCCGCCGTATCGGCCGCCCTTCGTCGAAGCACAACGCGACGCCTGTAAGCGCCACACCCGTCTCCCCCCGTGAGGGATCGCCCCTCAGGGCCGTGGCGGGCGGCGCACCCCCGCGCGCGATCGTTCCGAGCACCATAGAAGCGAGCCCCAGCAGCGCCACGCGACGGCGTCGCGCGTCATCCTCGGGCTTCATCGCGCGCTCGAGACCGTAGTAGCCTGCCCACGCCAGGTTGTTGCCATCAATCAGCAGCATCATCGCCGTAGCGTAGCTCAGATGCCGCGATGCGAGGTACCCGTGATGCTTGCCGCCTTCCGCTTCCCCCTCCCCCGCCGCTCCCCGTAAAATCGCCCCATGGCAATCGAAGGCCCCGTTTGCGCCGTTATCGTCGCCGCCGGCCGCAGCGAGCGCATGGGCGGCATCGACAAGGTGTACGCCGAAGTCGCGGGCCGCCCGCTCATCGCCTGGACGCTCGCCGCATTCAAGCGCAGCGACGACATCGACAGCATCGTCGTCGTGGCCGCGCCCGAAGGTGTGGGCCGCATGCAGGCGCTCGTCAGTGAATGGCGCATGACAAAGGTCACGGCCGTCGTTGCCGGCGGTGAGCACCGCCAAAACTCCGTCCGCGCCGGCATCGAAGCGACCAATGCGCCGATCGTCGCGATTCACGACGCAGCGCGGCTCCTCGTCACGGCTGAGATCATCGAGCGCGGCATCGCCCTTGCGCGCGAGTCCGGCTCCGCCCTCTGCGCCACCCCGTCTCGCGACACCATCAAGCAAGTCGCTGGCGATCCCCTCGTCGTACGGGCCACCCCGGATCGTTCCGAGATGTGGCTCGCCCAGAC
>JANPBN010000401.1:0-2992 GCA_031430415.1 Dehalococcoidia bacterium | reverse complement strand
ATGGAGGGCTATCTCGACGCAGCCGCTCGGGCGGACCCGAAGAATCCGGGATTGCCGGCCGAGATCGAGGAGATTCGCCGCGGAGCCAGCGATCCCAGCCGCTAACCTACGCCGCAAGCAGTGCGGGTTCGCGGTTCGGGACGTGGACGCGCGCCATGATCAGCGTGCCGACCAGGCGCCCGCCGGCGGATATGGCGAAGATCGCGTAGTAGCCGTAGGCGCCGATCAACCATCCGCCCAGCAGCGGCGCGACAAACGACGCGGCGAACGTCACCGCCTGGAAGGCGGCGGTGTAGCGCGCACGCTTGGCGGCCGGCGCCATCACCATGACGATGTTCGACGTGGCGAGCGTGTACCCGGCCCAGAGCACGCCCGCGGCGGCGTTGATAAAGATCACCTGCCACGGCGCCGTCACGAACAGCCAGCAGAAGGGCATCAGTGGGATCAACAGTCCGGTGACCATGAGCACATGCCGCGTGCCGGCGCGATCCATGAGCGCGCCGAAGTAGCGCAGGCCGAGCAGCCCCGTCAGCGCGGGCACTGCGGCGAGTGCGCCGACCCAGGTCGTCGAGGCGTCCAGTTCCTTCACGAGGTAGACGTTGAAGAACGGGCCGGCGATCTGCAGCGCCAGGTTCCATACGGCGACGCTACCGAGGCACAGCAGGAAGTTTCCGTCCGACATGATGTCCCCGAACATGCCGGCGCCGCTCATCTGGTGCTCCCGATGATGCGCCTCAACGACCGGCTCGGGGATGCGTGCGTAGTAGAACGTCGACACTGCGCCCGCGGCCGCTGAGGCGACCCAGACGAGCTGCCAGCCCTCGAGGCCCGCGAAGCTGCCGATGAGCCATCCGGCGGCCGGGGCGGCGATCAACGCTGCGATGCTCATACCGGCGGTGCGCGAGGCGAAGAAGCGGCCGCGCAGACCGATCGGGACGATGTCGGCGGCGAGCGATGTCCACGCCGGAACGGCGAAGAAGCCGAAGAACGCGCGCACGGACGCCAGAGCGATCACGATCCAGACCGCTGTATCGCCATCGGCGAAGAACGGAACGAGAGCGAACGAGACGAGCGCGAGGCGGCTCAGGATCCCGCCCGAGACGATGACGGTTTGTTTCCGGCGACCGTACACCTCGATGAAGCGCGCGCCCGGGAAGAGCGCCACGGCGGATGCCAGCGACGTGATCGACGCAAGGAGGCCGACCTGCCCCGTGCTGCCACCAAACGCAATGAGATACACGCCGAGGTAGTTGAGCAACGCCACCTCGGCGACGCTCGCCCAGACGCCATCCCACCAGAACGCGCTCATGCCGCGCTGCTGCTCTGCCGTCGCGTGATCGTCGAGCGATCTGTCGGGGCGCGACCGGCTCGTCAGCGCTGGTGGCACGTAGCCGAGCGATGCCTGGGTCGCCGTGCCGAGGCGACGGGTGATGCCCGCCCGCCTCGCGCGGTCGCCGGATGACGGTTGAGGCGGTGTGTCGTTCATCGTGTTGGGACGCTGGTGCAACGGCTCCGGCGCGTCAGGTGCGGCCGAGCACCCGATGGTAGCGGTCGCGCCGTATGCCAACAAGACAGCGGTACGGCGCGGCGAGCGAGGCGCGATGAAGGGGCGGCCGATACTGCCGCCCCTTCCGCGCGTCCGGTGTGCTGTGTCGTTAGAGCGCCTCGTCCTCGCTTGTGCGGTGAGAGCGAAGCGCGGGGATCGTGCCCATGCGTCCTGCGTTGAAGTCCTGAATCGCCTGGACGATCTCCTCGCGGGTGTTCATGACGAACGGTCCGTGGCGCGCGACCTGCTCGCGAATCGGCAATCCGCCGAGCACCAGGATTTCCCACCCCTTCGCGCTCGCGACGGGCTGGCGGTCGGCGGCACGTAGCGTGATGGCGTCGCCCTCGCCGAACGCGGCCAGCTGGCCTTCTTCGATCGGGCGGTCTTCGGCGCCAGCGTAGCCCTGGCCGGAGAGCACGTACACCAACGCGTTGAAGTCGCGGGGCCACGGCAGCGAGAGCTGCGATCCCGGCGCGACGGTCGCGTGGAGGTACGTGATCGGCGTCGACGTCATGCCGGGGCCGGCGTGTCCTTCCAGTTCGCCGGCGATGACGCGCACGAGCGATGCGCCGTCGTGGCTCGACAGTAGCGCGACGTCACGCGCCTCGATGTCCTGGTAGCGCGGCGGCGTCCACTTCTGCGCAGCGGGCAAGTTCACCCAGAGCTGCACTCCGTGGAACAATCCGCCGTGCGTGACGAGTGAGTCCGGCGGCCGTTCGATGTGCTGGATGCCGGATCCGGCCGTCATCCACTGCGTCGAACCGTCGGCGATGAGGCCGCCGCCGCCGGTGGTGTCCTGGTGCTCAAACGCGCCGTCCATGATGTAGGTCACGGTCTCGAACCCACGGTGCGGGTGCCATGGCGTGCCCTTCGCCTCTCCCGGGGCGTACTCGACGGCGCCCAGATGGTCGAGCAGCAGGAACGGGTCCGCCAACGCCATCTCGTAGCCGGGGAAGGGCCGGCGGACGACGAAGCCTTCTCCCTCGAGCTGCTGGTGCGCGGTGATGACGGCGGCGACGGGGCGCCAGCGGGTCTCGCGCTGCGGCAGTTGGGTGAGACGGGGCAGGGTGAGTGTGTCGGCGGTGACGGCTGACATGAGGGACTCCGTGGCTACTATCGTTGCAGATGCAACCAGTATAGCGCATAGTGGGAGAGAAGGGAATCCGCCTCAGTCGCGGGCTGCAGCGCCGTCAGGGTCGCGCGCTTCGTCGGCGGCGAGCGCCTGCAACACGAGGCGTTGCACCTCGGCGACACCGCCCTCGTGGCGTGGGCTGAGGAGGCCGGATGCGTAGGCGCCAGACGCCATGTTTCGCTGGACGGCCTCGCAGATGATGCGATCCTCGTCGAGAATCGCGTCGGACGACGCGATCGTGTCCTTCATCTTCGCCTCGGATGTCGATGGCGCGAACGAAAAGGCGTAGTCCACGCGTGTCGTGGACGGCCCGG
>JANPBN010000400.1:0-1663 GCA_031430415.1 Dehalococcoidia bacterium | reverse complement strand
GCGTCGCCGATGCGCTCGGTGAGTGCAGTCGAGTCGACGATATCGGTGAAGAGGATGATGGCGGTGCCCGACGCTGTGGGCGCCGGCGTCCGGCGTCCGCCGCTTGTGTAGCTGTCGGGCGGCCCGGTGCCGAAGAACGCGCGGAACACCTCCTGGTACTGGACAGCGCGTGCGTGCGGCGACGCACCATCGATGATGGCGGAGCGCGCGTTCGGCAGCTTGCTGGCCAGCAGGCGCCCATGCTCGGGGCCGAAGAACGGGTGATCCTTCCAGTGGACGAGGAGCGTCGGCGTCTCGATCTGCGGCAGGAGATCGGTGACATCCCAGTTCGACGCGGCTTCCCAGAACGCGACGAACGCGTCGGGATCGATGGACTCGCGCAAGAGCGCCGCGAGTTGGCGGGACGACTCGTCGTTGTCCCACCCCTGCATCATGCGCGAGATCGACTCGGTGACGAATCGCCAGTCGGGCAGCAGCTTGAGCAGGGCCGTGACGGCGTCGCGCGTATTGGCGGGCATGCGGGCTGCACCCTGTGCCAGGACGAGGCGCGAAACGCGCTCGGGGTGCCGCGCCGCGTACGTAGCGGCAATCGGCGTGTTCATGCCGCGCCAGGCGATCAGGCTGAACCGCTTGGCATCGAGACGATCGACGACGGCTTCGAGGTCGCGCACCATCGCGTCGAGCGAGAAGTCGCGAATGTGCCGGTCGGAAAGCCCGAACCCGCGGTGGTCGTAGCGGACGTGCGTCGAGATGGTGGCGTTGGATTCGTAATCGGCACGGGTGTTGGGATCGACCCATTCAGCGTGGACGTTGGAGTACGGGAGATCCATCCAGAGGCTGAACCCGCCGCTGCCAACGGCGGCGTAGGCGATGTTCACGCCATCGGTCGTCTGGGTGTACTGAATCTGCGGTTCCATGCGCGTCAGCGTAACGGGATCGCTCGGCCGCCGCGAACGGCAGGGTTCTGCGCGACGTGGGCGTCGCGGACGCGAGCTCAGCAGCCGCCGTTAAAGGTCTTCCCCGGCGCCCACATGTTCCATTGCGCGGCGGCGGCCCAGTTCTGCGAGCCGACGGCCCAGTCGTGCAGCGCGACGTTGCCGGCGCCGATATCTGCCGCGCGCGCAAGGCCCACGTACACCATGACGATCGACAGGTTGTAGTCTCCCCCGTCGTTGCCCCGCCAGACTGGGGCCGCCAGCGTGTCGCCATCGGCTTCGGCGCGGGTAACGTCGTACTGCAGCGATACCGCGCGGCCTGGAGTGAGGAAGATGTAACGCAGCGCATCAAACGCCCATTGGCCACCGCACTGGCCCGCATCGGGCGCGTCGATCTGGAGCATGCGAACGCGCTTGCCGCCGGTGCACGTGAATGACTCGCCATCGATGACGGTCTCGATCACGCACGGATCGCCGGGCGGCATGTTGGACTTCGCGACCTGCAACGCCTTCTGCATGTTGATCCGGCCCGCACCCGCCCACCCCGGCGCGGCACCCGCGCTGAGTGGCGTCGCCGTGATCTTGATGATGTCTGTCAGTTGCTGCGGCGAAAGCCCGCTCTTCGCCGAAAGGAGCAGCGCAGCCAGGCCCGATGCCTGCGGCGCCGAGAACGACGTGCCATCGGATGAGCCGTAGGCTTGACCCGACAGGCAGGCGATGATCTTGTT
>JANPBN010000399.1:0-2149 GCA_031430415.1 Dehalococcoidia bacterium | reverse complement strand
CAACAGGATCGCCGCCGCGCCGCCGCCCTTGTCTCTGTTGCTGTTCCGTCGGCCGGCGCCAAACCACATCGAGCGCATCACGATGTCGGTGAGCAGTGCGATCAGCCCCACCAGCACGACCGTCAGCGTCATGACGCGGATGTCGTAGTTGCCGATGTGTGACATCTCGTGAGCGATGACGCCCTCGAGTTCGGCCTTGTCGAGCTTGTCGAGCAGCCCCCGCGTCGCCGTCACCGATGCGTGCTTCGGGTCGCGGCCGGTCGCGAATGCGTTCGGCGCGCTGTCCTCGATGACGTACACCTTCGGCATCGGCAGCCCGGAGCCGATGCTCAGGTTCTCGACGACGCGAACGAGCTCCGGTTCGTCTTCCTTCGTCACTTCGCGCGCGCCGCTGACGGCGAGTGCGATGCTGCTCGATGCGTAATAGCTGACGAGCGCATAGACGCCGAGTCCGGCGAAAACAATCGGCGTGATCGTGAGCGGAACGCTGAGGAAGTAGGCGAACACCATCACCATGGCGCCGGTCAGTCCGACGAACAGGAGCATGAGCAGCCACGTCTCGCGCTTGTTTGCGCCGATCCGGTCGTAGACGAGTACGGCTTCAGGGGCGCCGCCTGGCAGGGTGTCGTAGGTCATCCGGTGCGCTTAGCTCGACGCGGGCGGCGACGCCGGCGGCGCCGAGAAGCTGACGTTCACGTCCTGCCGCGCTTCCGCCTCCGCCTCGAAGAACTCGGCCGGCTTGAATGCGAACATGTTGGCGAAGATCACGCTCGGAAACGTCTCGGTCTTGGTGTTGTAGGAGAGGACGTTCGTGTTGTAGAACTGCCGCGCGTAGGCGATCTTGTCCTCGGTGTCCGACAGCTCGTTCTGCAGATCGAGGAAGTTCTGGTTCGCTTTGAGGTCGGGGTAGGCCTCGGCCACAGCGAACAGCGATCGCAGCGTCTGCGTCAGCATGTTGTTCGCCTCGGCGGCCTGGCCCGGCGTGCCCGCCTGCTGCAGCTGTGCGCGAGCGCGCGTCACCGAATCGAGCGTCTCGCGTTCGTGCGCGGCATATCCCTTCACCGTCTCGACGAGGTTCGGGATCAGCGAAGCGCGGCGCTTCAGCTGCACGTCGATGCCCGCCCACGCCTCCTTGACTCGGAGCCGCGCCCGCACAAGCCCGTTGTAGAGGCCGACGACCATGAGCACGAGAACGATGAGGATGACGACAATGACGCCGGTGACGATCAGAGGTACCACGCGCTGCCCCTTTCTCGAATGAGAGCTACCACGAGTGTATCACGATGTGGCCACGGCGGACGTGGAAATGGTGTTAGGTGGCCACGCCGCCGTTCGCCGTCGGCACGTCGCGCTGCGCGCGCGGCAGGAGCCCGAGGACTGCGGCCAACGGATACGCGAGCGCGACCGTGCCCGGCACGTAGACGAAGATGATGAAGAACCACCAGCCGGGGCTGTAGCCGAAGCCCTGGATCACCAGGTAGTGGTTTACGAGACGAACACAGTCGTTCACGATCAGCACCGTGTACGAGATGACCCCGATCCACGCCATCAGCTTCGCTCCCGACGACCGCATCAGCCGGCCCGGCGCGGCGGCGGCCACGAGCAGGACGACAATGCCGAGGCCGAGGGCTTCCAGCGGATACGCCGACACCCAGGCGATCCGCCGCGACGTGTCGATCGTGCCACCAAGCGTGTGGAGGGCGATGGCGCCGGCAGCCGTGGCGAGGGCGAGCGGCCATCGCCCGACGATCGCATCGAGCCACGGTGGGCGGCGGACAAGCCAGTAGCCAATCGACATGCCGAACGCGAAGTCGAACGGATGAAACAGCCACCACTCCGCCCAGACGTACCCGTGAGCCGCGGTCGTATCGAGGTATGCGATGTACCAATACGTTGCTCCGAGCGAGAGCGTCATCGCCAGAGCCGCAAACGCGAGCGGACCAATACGCAAGAGCAGCACATAGGCGAGCGGGAACAGCAGGTAGTACTGGAGCAGGACGAAGACGAACCAGAGCGACGGTGGAACCGCGCCGAATCCAACGAGCGAGAAGCCGCGCGGGAACAGCAGGAATCCATCGAGCGCTTGCCGCGCAGAGAACTGCCCGTATGGGCCAATGAACTCGATGTTGTGTCGCAGTTCGCCGCCATG
>JANPBN010000398.1:0-6185 GCA_031430415.1 Dehalococcoidia bacterium | reverse complement strand
GTGACGTTCGAGTAGCTTCAGGACGTGGTCCAATACGGTTGCTAACGTTCGAGCGAACTGCGCGTCGGCGAACGGCCGAGTTGATTTTTTCGGCGCACCCCCGTATCATCGGGTTACAACTGAATACAGCCGAACTCGCCGAGAGGCGAGACGGGGGAACCACTACGTTCCGGGGTGAATCGCGCTGTTCCACAGCGCGTAGGCGAACTCTTCTGAGCCGAACCCGTCAGCTAACCCCGTAGGCATAGAGAAGAGAGGGTGCAACCGACCAGAGGGCACGCCTTGGTCGGTTTTTGCTTCCCTCTTTCAGGAGGTGTCGAACGTTGTTGACGAGCGCCGGAGCATCGAACAGAGAAGCCACGCCGGGTCAGCGAGCGGCGGTTGAAGCGGCCACCGCGATTCTGATCGAGGACGATTGTGCCCGGACAACGTCGTCCATTGCATCGTGTTCGGCTTGCGGGCGAGGCGCATTGGCTGGCTCGGTCGAGTACGAGACAGACGTTCGCTTGTGTGACGCGTGCGCCACGGCGTATGAAGTCGGTCGCATCGAAGGCCGAGCGAGTAGCATCGCTGAGTACCTGGTTGCGACGGCGGGGCGGCGCCTCGCGGAGATTACCTAGCAGTCCTCCTCCTCCAACGGTGACAGGCCATCCATACGCGGGTGGCCTGTCGCTTTTTCATCGAACGCGTGGCGCTACGTCTCGGTGATTTCGATTGACTCGATGCGATCGCCGGGTGCGGGGTCGTCCTGCTGCTGAGGGTCGCGAGGAGTCAGCTCCTGCAGTATGTCGAGGCCGGACGTGACGTGACCGAACGCGGTGAAGTCGCCATTGAACGACGGCTCATCCGCCAGGAGGAAGAAAAACTGGCTGCCATTGTTCGGAGAGCCTGCCTCCTGTGGCTTGGCCATGGCGAGGACGCCGGTCGTGAAGTCTTCGGTGGTCTTCTCGACCGGTAAGTCATAGCCAGGGCCGCCACTGCCGGTTCCCGTCGGGTCGCCTGCTTGGGCGATGAAGTTCGGAAGAACCCGATGGAAGGTGACACCGTTGTAGTAGCCGTCCTTCGCAAGGAAGACAAAGTTGTTGACCGTCTGCGGCGCCTGTTTGGCATCAAGTTCGATCGTTACCTCGCCCTTGGAGGTTTTGATCTTGGCGATGTAGGTCTTTGCCGGATCGATGGACATGGCGGGCGCGGAGGTGTACTGCTTGATGACGGCGGATGCGCCCGTCGTGGTTGTCGCGCCGGCTTCGGGTGTTGTTCTACTGACGCCGTCGCCGCGGACGCTGGTTGTGCCGGCCGGACGGGAGCCGCCGCTCGATCCGTAGAATGCCGAGATGGCGATGCCGGCGACCAATGCCACCACGCCGATCGTCGCAAACAAGCGGTAGTTGCCGAAGAACTTGAAGAAACCCTTGGGCCGGATATCGACCGCGGCGGCGGACAGGTCACCTTCGCGGTAGGCCTTCTGGCGCTTCTGTTTCTGGACGACTTGCTTCTTTCGGGGCATTTCTCACTCTTCCCTGCGTAGTCGGGCATGACTATAGCATCACCCCCACTCACTGTAACGAATCGAGGCGCCATCTGGTTTCAGCCGCTTCGGGTGAGGATTCGCAGAAATCAGCCAAAGTTGTGGGAGGCAGGAGCCTGAAGCGCCTTCGGAACCGGCAGGATGTCGAACCGCTCGGCCAGCAGATTGACGGTGCCTTCCTTCCGCTGCAGCTGGCCGGTGATAACGACGAATGGCTCGCCCCGGACGTGCGCCCGCTGCTTCTCGTGAAGCCAGGGCGGCACAATGACGTTGATCATGCCGAATTCGTCCTCGAGCAGCAGGAATACAAAGCCCTTGGCGGTGCCTGGCTGCTGGCGGCAGACGACCATGCCGGGGACGCGCACACGCAGCCCATCCTGCATGCGTTCGAGATGCCGGAGGGATGGGAGTGATTCGCCGATCTGGGGCCGGACGAGTTCCATGGGGTGGTAGGTCGGAGAGAGCGACAGCAGATTGTAGTCGGCGGCCATCCGCTCCCAGGTGTCCATGTCGCCCAGCCGCGTCTGATCCTGCTCGATCGGCAGTGGCAGCGCGTACTGGGCGCTCGGCGGACGGTAGAGCAGCCCGAGCTGCCAGAGCAACTCGCGGCGGTTGAGGCCGAAGGCATCGAACGCGCCGACTTGCACCATGTGTTCGATTCCCGCGCGCGCCGGCGGAGACGTATGCGCGGCATCGGCGCAGAGCGCGCCCATGCGGCGCACGAAGTCCGCGAGCGAAGCATACAGGCCGCTACGCGCCCGCTCCTGCGCAATGGCGCGCGCGGCTGCAGTGCCGATCCCCTGGATGTAGCCGAAGCCCACACGCAGGCGATTCTCTTCGACCGAGCACGTGGCGCCGCTTGCGTTGATCTCCGGTGGCAGTATCTCGACGCCATGGCGCTTCGCATCATGGACGAGGACATGCGGAGGGTAGAAGCCCATGGGCTGTGCGTTGAGGAGCGCGCACGTGAACTCGACCGGGTAGTAGCGTCGCAGCCATGCGGACTGAAACGCGAGAAATGCGAACGCTGCGGAATGGCTCTTCGGAAAGCCGAACTCAGCGAACGCGATGATCTTCTCGAAGACGATCGCTGACGTCTCTTCACTGACACCACGAGCCATCGCGCCTTCACGGAACAGTTCGAAGAATTGCGCCATGTTGTCGCGCGATCGTTTCCGGCTCATCGCCCGGCGGAGCTGTTCTGCCTGCCCCTCTGAGAAGCCAGCTACGGCCATCGCGGACTGCAGTACCTGCTCCTGGTAGAGGATGACGCCGAGTGTTTCGCCGAGGACGGGCTCAAGGCTAGGGTGGTCGAATGCCGGCTTGAACGTGGGATCGGCGAGCAGTGCCTGCCGGTTGCGCACATACGGATTCACGGCGCCGCCCACAATCGGCCCTGGTCTGATGATGGCCACTTGCACCGTGAGGTCTTCGATCGACCGTGGGCGTGTGCGGGGCAGCATCTGCATTTGCGCCCGGCTCTCGATCTGAAAGACGCCGACGGTATCGGCCTCGCAGATCATGTCATAGACCTGGGGGTCGTTGAAGTCGATGCGGCTGAGATCTTCGATACGGCCATGCTGTTCGGCGATGAGGTCGCTGCATTCTTCGACGAGCGACAACATGCCGAGGGCGAGGAAGTCGATCTTGATGAACCGCGCATCGTCGATGGAATCCTTGTCCCACTGGCAGATGAATCGTCCAGCCATCGCCGCACGCTCGACGGGGACCAGTTCGACGATCGGCTTCGTGGAAATGACCATGCCACCGACGTGCTGACTGAGATGACGGGGAAAGCCGGAGATCTGCTCCGACAGTTCGATGAGGTCGCGCCAGATCGGCGTGCCGACCTTCCCGGCATATTCGGGATAGCGCTCCATCTCGGCAGCGATATCGGCGCCGCTACCCCATCCAGCCCGCTTGGCGAGGCGGTCAAGTTCGCTCTCGGCGATGCCGAGCGCCTTGCCGACATCGCGAATGGCGCTGCGCAGCTTATACGTTGGGAAGCTTGCGACGAGCGCGGCGTGCTCGTGACCGAACTTCTCGTACACGCGCAGGATCAACTGCTCGCGGATGTCGCGCGGGAAGTCGAGATCGATGTCGGGAACGGATGCAATCTCGTCGTTGAGGAACCGACCGAGGAAGAGTCCGTGCTTGATCGGGTCGACGTGCGACAGACCAATGAGGTAGCAGAGGATCGAGCCGACCGAAGAGCCACGCCCACGACCGGGTGGCAGGCCCGACTTGCCGCGCGCGCTGTGCTGCCCACGAACCTTGGCTGCGACCTCGCGGCTCAGTTCGAGAAGGTCGCGATAGATGAGAAAGAAGCCGGAGAGACCATGCTTCCGCACAAGCCGTAATTCTTCCAGCAGTCGCGCCTCGACGACGGGCGGAATGCTGCCTGTAATGAGGCTGTATCGTTCGCGAGCAGCGGCGCGGCAGATGGTCTCGAGGTATTGGTCGGCAGTTGAGCCATCGGGCGTGTCGTAATCCGGAAAGCGGTATTCAAGGTCGCGGGCGAGGTCAAACGTGCAGCGCTCGGCAATACGGGCACTCTCATCGAGCGCCTCTGGCCATTCGGCGAAGAGCGCTTCCATTTCGTGAGACGACTTCAGGTAGTACTCGGAGTTCTCGCGGCGTTCACGGTGCGATGCCTCGAGCGTCGATCGGTGCCGGATCGCCACCATGACGTCCTGTAGCCGATGGCGGTCGCGTTCATGGTAGTGGACGTCGTTTGTGGCGACATACGGTAGGCCGTGGGCGCGAGCGAGTTCGATGAGTCGCCTGACGCGTTCCGTATCGCCGTATACAAGATTCTGTTGCAGTTCGATGTACACGTTCTCGCTGCCGAACCAGTGGATGTATCGCTGTAGTGCGTTGGTCGCGGCGGTGATATCGCCCGAAGCGACGAGCGCCGGTACTTCGCCGTGCTTGCAGCCGGTGAGCGCGATCAGCCCGCGCGTGTGGCGCGCGAGGACATCGAATGCGAGGTGCGGATCCTTACGTTCGCCTGACTGATGGGAGATGGAGAGGATGCGGCAGAGATTGCCGTAGCCTTTCGTTGTGGCGGCAAGCAACGTCAGATGATGACCGCCTTCAAGCGTGACTTCGGCGCCCGTAATCGCGCGGATGCCAAACGCTTTGGCGGCCTGAGCGAATTCCATCGAGCCGTAAAGGCCGTCGTGATCGGTGAGAGCGAGTGTCTCGTAGCCAAGATCTCGCGCCTTGAGGATAAGTTCGTCCGGCGTTGATGCGCCATCCAGCAACGACCAGCATGAATGGAGGTGGAGTTCGGCGCGGTAGCGGTGCTGCGATGCAATGGTCATAGCGTCACGTCGTGTTGCTGCCTCGTGTACAGGCGCGTTAGTACCGCTGTAACCACCATGTGCCCTCGCGGAGTTCCCGGTACAGCGTGATGACGCGACCGCCTTCCAACTGCAACTGGTAGTACATGCGTTCAGTCGGTGTCTCGCGCCACCATTCGTCGTCGATCCGCCAGTGGTCCTGGATGGCGGTGATGGTTCGCTCCTGGCCCTCGAACAACACGACGACGGGAGTGCCATGCGCATTGGTTCGCACGGGAATGCGGCGTGGGCCTGCTAGAGGTCGTAGTCGATGAGGGCGTATCGTCGTTCCGGGATCCGGGACCATGGCTCCACCTCCACCACACGTGAGACCTGTGATTCGCCACCAAACTGCGCCTTAAGTTGACGCAGTGCTGCGATCAGTTGCGCCCGCCGCCGCGCCTGCTCGGCGAAGAGGAGGCTGCGTTGTTTTCCGGTCTCGCCCGTCAGGCCGATGCACTCGAGCGTCATCTCCTCGACGGGGCCGGTGACCTGCAGCGATTCGATGAGCTTCCTTAGGATGTACATGATCTGCTGTTCGTCGCCGGTGGGTTCACGGAGCGTCAGCGTGCGTTCCCAGCTACCACCTCCAAGCAGCCGCAAGCGCAGTCGTAGCTGGCGCACCAGCCGGTAGCGCATCGAGCGATGCGCGATTAGGCGACCGGTGAGCTGGCGTGCGGCAATGCACATCGCACCGGTGTGTACGGTCGGTGCAGGCATGGTGAGCGTGGCCACGACGGGCTCGAAGCGTTCGCGTGGCCGAAACGGTGTGCGATCGATGCCGTGTGCCAGTTCCCAGAGGCGGCGGCCATCGCGGCCGAACTGCGCCTGCGCTGCACCGATGGGCAGTGCAGCGACCGCGGCGAGCGAACGCAGGCCGTAGGTGCCGAGTTTGCGGTGCACTTCGTATGGCAGCGACAGGAATGACGTGCTGAGCGGTGCGACGAATTCTTGCTCATGTCCGGCAGGGACGATCAGCACCTCGCCGGCGGCACTGACGGTGGCGGCGCACCAGGCGATGAACTTGCCCTCGCCAGCGCCGGCACTTGCATCGATCCCCATGCGTTCGCGCACGGCGCTCACAAGGCGCGCTGCCGCCTCGGACTGCGAAATGGCACCGGCATGCCGCTACGCGATGCACGGACGATCCTGCCCGACTTGCTACTGCTTCCGCCCGATCCGGTCTACTACGCTCGCTCGTCCGATGCGCTCCTCGATGCAGCCGAGGATGCCGAACCGCTCGTCGAGCCCGGCGGCGACGGCACAGCCTTCGCAGCCATCGATCCTCATGCCGATGCCATCGCGCAGTCCGA
>JANPBN010000397.1:0-6517 GCA_031430415.1 Dehalococcoidia bacterium | reverse complement strand
CCGCGCAACTCCGCGGCGGGGTCGGTACGACAGCTCGATCCGAAGATCACGGCCAGCCGCCCGCTCGACGCGTTCCTGTATCAGCTTGGCTGGATCGACGACGGCGCGGCGCCCGGCACTCATTGGGATGTCTTGACCTGGCTGCGCGGCATGGGGTTTCGCGTCAATCCGTACGTCACCCGCCTCGCCAGTATCGACGAGGTCGCAGCGTTCGCGGCGGGTTGGACGGAGAAGCGCGATTCGCTCGACTACGACATCGACGGCATCGTGATAAAGGTCGATGACCTGGCGCTGCAGCGGCAGTTGGGCGCGGTGGGGCGCGAGCCGCGCTGGGCGATCGCCTACAAGTTCCCGCCGACGCAGGCGACGACGAAACTGCTGCGGATCGACGTGAACGTCGGGCGCACGGGCAAGCTCAATCCGTTCGCGGTGCTCGAACCTGTCGTGATCGGCGGGGCAACGGTGAAGCTCGCGACGCTCCACAACGAAGACGATATCCATCGCAAGGACATCCGGGCCGGCGATGTGGTGATCGTGCAGCGCGCGGGCGATGTGATTCCGCAGGTCGTCGGGCCGGTGCTGAGCCAGCGGAAGCGCGGGGCGCGCATCTTCCGCATGCCGGCACATTGTCCGCGCTGCGACACGCCCGTCGTGCGACGCGAGGGCGAGGCAGCGCATTATTGCGTGAACCCAGCGTGCCCGGCGCAGCGGTTCCGGCAGATCGAGCACTTCGTCGGGCGCAGCTCGATGGATATCGACGGCCTCGGAGAATCGCTTGTGTTCATGCTGCTCCAGCACGGGCTGATCGAGGACGCGGGCGACATCTTCTTCCTTCACACGCGGCGCGATGACCTGCTGACGGTCGAGCGGCTGGCCGAGAAGAGCGTCAACCGGCTACTTGCATCGATCGAGACGAGCAAGTCACGACCGTTTGCCGCAGTGCTGACGGCGCTCGGCATTCGCCACGTCGGCGGCGAAGTGGCGGCGACGCTTGCCAACCACTTCGGGAGCATCGATGCGCTCATGGAAGCGAGCGCAGAGCAGATTACGGAGGTCCCGGGCATAGGGCCGAAGATCGGCGAGAGCGTTCGCGAGTGGTTCGCGTTGGGCGAGAACCGGGCGCTGATCGAGAAACTGCGAGCGGGCGGCGTGACGCTTCGGGCTGAAGCAGGCGGTGCGCGGGAGGGCCCGCTCAGTGGACTGACGTTCGTCGTCACGGGACGGCTGGAACGGTTCTCCCGGGACGAGGCCGAGTCGTTGGTGAAGAAGTACGGCGGCGCGGCGGCGTCCAGTGTCACGAAGAAAACGAACTATCTCATTGTCGGCACGGAGGCGGGATCGAAGCTGGCGAAGGCGGAGAAGCTCGGCGTGGCGATCCTCGACGAGGATGCGTTCGTTGCGCTGCTGGCGGAGAAAGGCATCGGCAGCTAGCTGCGAGCGCCCATCGCCAGATCGGCAATCAGGCGGCGTGTTCGTCGTCGTGCGAGGTGATGACGCGGGTGCCGGCCTGCTCGCGCAGTTCGGGGCGTGAGGCCATGAGAGCCTCAAACGCCATCACGACACCGGGATCGAACTGGCCGCCGCTATTCGTGCGGATCTCGCGCATCGCTTCGGAGTGACGCATAGCCGGCCGGTACGGTCGATCCGATGTCATGGCGTCGTAGGCATCGATCACCATGAAGATGCGCGCCTCGACCGGGATGTTGCCGCCAGCGAGGCCGAACGGGTAGCCGCCGCCATCGAAACGCTCGTGGTGGTAGAGCAGGATAGGCAGGGCGGGCTCCAGGAACCCAACCTTCGAGACCATGAGGCCGGCGAGCAGCGGATGCTTGCGCATCGCCTCCCACTCGGTCTCGTTGAGGGAATCCGGCTTCTTGAGAATCGCGTCCGGCACGCCGATCTTCCCGACATCGTGCAGCAGTGCGCCGCGCTCGATATGTACGATCATCAAAGGCGGGACGTCCATCGTCCGAGCGAGTTGGACAGTGAGCTTGGCGACGCGCTCGCAGTGGCCCTCCGTCACTTCGTCCTTGGCGTCGAGCGCGCCCATGAGCGCCTTGAGTGTCGAGTCGTACGAGGCTTCGATCTCGATGGCGTTGGAGCGGACCTTCGCAAAGAGCTGTGCCTGCTCGATGGCGGTGACCGCCTGCAAGGCGAGTTGCTCGACGAGGCGTACCTGCTCATCGCCGAATGCGGCGCCAGCGCCGTTGCCGGTGGCCAAACCGATGACGCCGACGACGCCGACCATGCGGTCCCGCATCGAGAGCGGGATCATGAGCATCCCGGACTTCACATCGAGTTCGGCTTCGGCGCCGAAGAACGGCTTGTAGGAGTTGCCGCCGTTCTGGTTGACGACGGTGGTGTTCGTCGCCACGCAGCGGCGCGCAAACCATTCATCGAGAGGCTTGTGGTGCATTCCTACCACGCCAGTGACGGCGTCGTAGGTCGTCTTCACGGCGAGGTCGCTGGACTCTGCATCGTACAGGGCGACGAAGCCATAGCGGCCGTGCGCCAGCTGCGTGGCATCGCCGGCGAGACGCGACATGACGTCCTCGAGATCGAGCGACGACCGCAGTTGCTGCCCGGTGTCGTACAGGTAGGCGAGGCGACCGTGCTGGTGTACCAACGAGCGGATGCCGAACCAGAACGCGCCTTGCAGGAGCGCGACGAGCAGCAACGCGAGGAGCACGACGGCGACGAGTACGGAGAGCTGGGCGGAACGGGCAGCCGCGCTGACGCGATCGGCGCTCTGGGCGACGGCCAGCGTGAAGCCCGAGCCGCCGGTTCGAGCGACGATCGTGCGTTCGCCGCCGAGCATCTCATGTGAGGACGTGGAGGCGCCATCGGGCAGGACCGATGTCGGCGCGGCGGCCTCGGGGCCGGAGCTGTAGATGGCGGAGCCGTCGTCGGCCCAGACGTAGACGCCGCGCACGTCGCCCTGGAGAAATGGGGTCACGGCAGTGTCGAGGCCTGCTCGCTCCTGCTCGGTCAGGGTGCCATCGGCAAGGGCGACGTCGACGATGGACTGGAGCGGCCGCACGACGAAGGTGCGCACGTCGCGGTTCGCGGCTGCATACTCCCGATCGCCGACGAGCTTGATGCCGACGAGCGCGACCGCGGTGGCAACGAGGGAGACGACGAGCACGCTGATCGAAGCGAAGCGCACGTAGGGGCGCAAGCCGGTGTTGGCTCCCAAGATTCGTCTCCCCATTGAAACGGAACGATCCGCTTCCGAATCATCGGCCGGTTGAAGGGGCAGCAATAGCGTCCATGGAGGGGCCAGCGGTCAAATTCGGTCGCACTCGCAGCCTCGTCGCGCGCTATAGTTATGGCATGACCGTGAAGCTGGAAGCGTTACGCGACACCCTTAGGGGCATGGACTCGGCCATCGTGGCGTTCTCGGCGGGGGTGGACAGCACCTTCGTCGCGGCGATCGCGGCCGACGTGCTCGGGGATCGTGCGCTCGCAGTGACGGGCGTATCGCCATCGATCCCGGCTTCGGAGGTCGAGGAGGCGAAGGCGCTGGCGGCGCAGATCGGCATCCGGCACCTACTGCTGGACACGTCGGAGATGGATCGTCCCGGTTATGTCGAGAACTCGCCGCAGCGATGCTACCACTGCAAGACCGAACTCTACTCCCTGCTGGAAGCGATGGCGGAGCGCGACGGATTCGCCTTCGTGCTCGATGGCTGCAATCTGGACGACCTCGGCGATCACCGGCCGGGACGGGTCGCGGCGAATGAGCATCGCGTCCGCAGCCCGCTGATCGAAGCGGAACTGACGAAGGTGGAGATCCGCGCGCTGTCGAAGGAGCGCGGCCTGCCGACGTGGGACAAGCCCGCTATGGCCTGCCTGTCGTCGCGCATCCCGTACGGCACGCCGGTGACGGTCGAGGCGCTCGACCAGGTGGGCGCGGCGGAGGCGTTTCTGCGCGGTCTGGGGATGCGACAACTGCGTGTGCGACATCATGGCGACGTTGCGCGCATCGAGGTCGAACCGGGCGACGTGGCGATCGTGGTCGAGGCGCGGGACCGGATCGTGCGGCGGCTGAAGAACCTCGGATACAGCTACGTTACGCTCGACCTGGCCGGCTTCCGCAGCGGCTCGATGAACGAGATGCTGCCCCTTGAGGCGATCAGCGCTCCTCGACGCGACTGACCATCCGGCGCTCCTCTGACGACTCTTTCATTCGTCTCGCGGCTGTTACGTCGAGTGCAGATTCAGGGCGTTCATTTTGTACTGTAATTTTCGTGTTTTCGCGGCGGGACATGGCTCGCTCAAGGGCGACGCATTGGGCCGCCGCCAGCACTCCAGCGTACGCCGATGCTGGGACGACCTCCAATGGGGCGATGTCACGCAGTAGCCGCCGCTGTCCGTTGGATTGTGTTGCCTCCGGAAAGTACGAGATGCCCTTTACGGAGGGGTTTTCTTGATCCACATCAAGTCGTCTGCTCGATGCCCCACTTTGAATGTGCGCTCATCGGTCAGAGGTTCGCCATCGACCTGATAGACGATCTGAATGTGGTAGAGACCTGCTGTTAACCCTAGGGCGGGCCTCAATCGATCTGGCATGACGACGGCCTCCGCAGTAGCCTCGTCCCAAAGCGCAAGCATCATCGTTGCTCCAACGCTAAACGTAGGCGGTAAGACAATGCGGCTTACAGACGTCTTGTCCGAAGGATCGTCAGTCGCGTTGAATTGCGCGTGCCGGATAGTATCGAGCACCTTCCCGCTCCCCGCTTCGCGTATCTGGAACGCCGCCTCCAAGCTCTGAATTGCAACTCGCTGCACGCCAATGCGTCTCCAAAACTTCCGCTTGACGGGCGGATTACTAAGGAACACCAGAAGGGTTCGGTCTGCGCCGTCGGCATTCGTTTCGTATTCCCGTTTCAGATGTGCCCTACCCACGATCATCTGCATTACGCTCGGCACGGCCAAGACCGCCAGCACAAAGGCGACCACGCCCAAGAGTCCGATGATCCAGTTGATCTCTGGCGGAATCGCTTCCCGGTACCAGTAACTAAGAACCATCCGGCGATCCTACCCGAACGCCCGCCTACGCGGATCGGCGACAAACATGGGCCAGAGCTTTGTTGGTGCGTCAGGCCGTTCGGGCGCAGCTGAAGCTGCGCGGCTACGTTACTGGATGTAGCCGTCGTGCCCGCATCGGTCGCATTGCACTGCCCTCGGGCGAGACGTGGCGTCGTCCAGCGGCACTGCGAGGTCCGGCGGGCGCAGCTGAAGCTGCGCGGCTACGTTGCTAGATGTAGCCGTCGTGCCCGCAACGGTCGCATCGTATTGCGGTTGGGCGATGCGTGGCGTCGTCCAGCATGCGAGGCGAGTCGTGCGTGATGAGGCCCAGCGCAATGTCGACGGCGCCTTTCGCGGCGGCGGCGACCCACCGCCCCACTCGTCGCAGGCCGGAGATGCGTAGCGGGGCGCCGCAGTTCTCGCACGTACCGGTGTTTGCCATTGTCGTCGCATTGCTCCGACGGGCGCAGCTGAAGCTGCGCGGCTACGTTGTCTGCGGTTTCGCTAATAGCTCCGCGGGAGGCCGAGGTCTTGTTCGGCGACGTAGTTGAGGATCATCTCGCGGTTGAGCGGGGCGGTCTTGAGGACGCGGGCGCCGTTCCATAGCTGGGCAAGGCCGGTCTCTTCGGCGAAGCCCATGCCGCCGTGGGTCTCGAGCGACGCGTCGACGGCCTTGAGGGCGACATCGGACGCGAGGAGCTTTGCGTGGTTGGCGTATGAGCCGACGATGGCGGGGTTCATGCCCTGGTCGAACGCCCATGCTGCCTTGTAGGTCATGAGCTTCGCGGCTTCGAGTTGGATCTTGGCCTCGGCGAGGGGATGCTGGACGCCCTGGTAAGCGCCAATCGGCGTGCCCTTGAAGACGCGGCGCTCCTTGGCGTAGTTGACCGCCATGCCGATCGCCTGCTCGGCCATGCCACAGCAGATAGCGCCGACGAGGATGCGCTCGGGGTTCAGCGAGTTGAACATCGCCATGACGCCCTGATCCTCGACGCCGACGAGATTCTCGGCCGGGATCTCCACGTCGTCGAAGAAGAGCTGCCACTGGTAGACGCCCTCGGTCGCGACGGTGGGGATCGGCGTCTTCGTCATGCCCTTTGATTTGGGGTCGACGAGGAAGAGGGAGAGGCCGAAGGATTTCGGCTTCCCCTGCTGCTCGCACTCCTCGGCCGTCGTCGTGCGGGCGACGACGAGCATGTAGTCCGCAACCTCGACGCCGGTGATGAAGATCTTCTGGCCGTTCATGACGTAGCGATCGCCGTGGCGGCGGGCGACGGTCTCGATGCGGAAGGTGTTGCTGCCAGCGTTCGGTTCCGTCACGGCAAAGACGAGGATCGTCTTGCCTTCGACGACGCCGGGGATGATCTTGCGCTTCATCTCCTCGCTGCCGTTGCGGAGGATGCAGGCGGTGTCCATGCAGGTGACGAGCATGAGGCTTGGCGAGAATCCGAGCGCCGTGATGTCCTCGAAGGCGAGGGTGAGCGCC
>JANPBN010000396.1:0-4569 GCA_031430415.1 Dehalococcoidia bacterium | reverse complement strand
TGAACGCCCGATAGGCCGGTGAACCGATCGGCGCGTTGAAGTCGCCGGTGACGATCGATGCCGCCCCGTCTCGCTGAAGTTCGTCGAGTTTCGACACGATGAGTCGTGCGCCTTCAACGCGCGCCTGTTCGCTGATGTGATCGAGGTGCGTGTTCAGATGCACAACCTCGGCAGCACCGTCAACCTGGAATCGGATCCACGCCGCCGACCGGATGCAGTCGGTGTCCCACGAACCCGAGTATCGCTCCGGCGTCTCGCTCAGCCAGAATCCGCCCGAATCCATCGGGCGCAGCCGTTCCGAGTCCCAGAAGATCGATGGCCATTGGTGCGGCGGCTGATTGTTGTACTCCGGCCACGCCGTCCACCGGTATCGCCGCAGGCGCGCATCGTATGCCTTCAGATTTCCCGTCTGCGTCTCCTGGAACCCGATCAACTCCGGGGCGGCGCGTCCGATCGTCTCGATGTTGAGCGCTGCACGCTGCGCCCAGGCGTTCGCGCCATCCGGAAAGTAGAAGCCGCGTACGTTGAACGTCATCACCCGTAGCAACGAAGGCGCGGACGCCGCGCTCATCGCTCGATCACCAGCTTCGACAGATCCGCCGGTGGGCGCGGCCTCGGCGTTGCCGCGTCCGCCGGATAGCCAACGACGATGAACGCCTGTGCGACGTAGTCCTCCGGCAGCGCCAGCGCCGTCGCGCACGCCTCCGGCGCGAAGAGCGGCGCCGAGATCCAATACGACGACAGGCCCATGGCATGCGCAGCCAGCATGATGTTCTGCATCGCCGCGCCCAGCGAATGCTGCGCCATGGCAAACTCGTTGCGGGCGCGCGGCTCGTCCGGCCAGTCTCGCAGACCTTCGTGCGTCAGGCAGGAGAGGATGAGCGCCGGCGCCGCGGCGATCTGGCGGCGGGACTTCCGCAGCAACTTGTCAATCAGCTCCGGCGCATGGCCGTCGCGCTCGAGATCGACGCGCCAGGCCGCGCCCATCGCCTCGATGAGCGCATCACGCGACCGCGGCAAGACGATGACGTATCGCCACGGGCGCGTGTGATGCGGCGCCGGCGCCGTCGCCGCAAGTTCTAGGATGTCGTCGAGCAGTTCGTGCGGCACGTCGCGATCCGACAACTGGCGAAGAGAACGACGCGTACGAATCGCTTCGAGAGCGTCCATCAAGCGCTCGTTCCGCTGAAGTGCGCCCGCGCCGCAAGCCAACCCGCGGTTGCCGCGGCCACCGGCAGCGTTGCGAGCAGCGCGAGATCGCCCGGTGCATCGACATCGAACGCCAGACGCTCGTTCGTCAACTCGACCGCTTCGACGCCCGCGGCCCGCGCCGCAGCGAGGTGCGCATCGGCGCTGTTGATGCCGTAGTGGAGGCCAATCGCCTCAGGCGGCCGCAACGCCAGTGCGTTCGTGCCGCCATCGCCAGCACGCACGACAACGATGCGCGGCGACTCCGAGGCCAGCGCATCGACCACTGCCCGCACATCATCCGCGTGAATGAGCGGCAGATCAGCGGGCAGAATGACGATCTCGCTCGCCGCCACGCGCCTGCCGAGGTACCGGGCGCCGAACGTCAGGCCGTCGTTCAAGCCGCTCAACGTCGCCGGTTCGGCCAGCGCCTTCGCGCCGCACTCGCGCGCGTGCCAGAACACCTCGCTGTCATTGCTGACCACGGCAATTTGATCGAAGCAGCCGCTCTCACGGCACGCCTCGATCACGTCCGTCAGCATCGCCCGCGCCAGTTCAGCGCGCGCGTCAGCATCGAGCGCCTCGGCCAGTCGCATCTTCGCGCCGGCGAAGTCCTTCATCGGAATCAGTGCTGCCCGCATGGTTCATGATACTGGGTGGTAGCGCAGGCACTCTTGCCTGCCCCCGCACGCCGCGGCGTCCCGTGGTAGCACAGGCACTCTTGCCTGCCCCCGGGCGCCGCAACAGCCCGTCATATTGCAGGAACGCCGCTGCCGGCGTCCCGCCCCAATCACGAGGAACCCAGCGCCGTCTCCGCGAGCGCGCGCTTTTCCGCCGGGCCATGCATGACCGTCTGCGTGACGACCGCCCGCACTCCCGTCGCCTCAACGGCAGCCGCGAGATCGCGATCCTGTTCATCGATGATGAGCACGTCGAGGAAGTCGCGATACGCCTCGGCGACGCCGACAGCGTTCGGCGCCATGCCGAGCGACGCCATCATGCGGTCCGCCGGCCCCTTGATGGTCTTGCCTCCCACGATCGGACTGATGGCGACGACACGCGCTCGAGTCGACCGCAACGCCTCACGCACGCCCGGCACCGCCAGCAGCGGACCGATGCTCACAACCGGATTGCTCGGCGCGAGAGCGACCACGTCGGCATAGAGGATTGCTTCGATGACGCCGGGTGCAGGCATGGCTTCCGCCGCGCCCTCGAAGCGGACGCTGCGGACATCGTCCTCGGTGCGGCGCTTCACGAAGTACTCCTGAAACGCAAGCGTCCCGGCGTCAGTCTCGACGACGGTGCGGATGCGGTCGTCTGACACGGGCAGGAGTCGCAGCGTCAGCCCGTACGCCTCCGCGATCGAACGCGTCGCCTCGCTCAGCGTCGCGCCCTCGCGCAAGAGTTGGGTGCGATGGACATGCGTCGCTAGGTCGCCGTCGCCGAGGTTGAACCACGTCTCGTACCCGAAGCGTTTCAGCGCATCGAGCGCATGGAACGTCTCGCCACGCAGCCCCCAACCCTTCTCGGTGTCGACCGCGTCGGCCAGCGTATAGATGACGATGTCGATGTCCGGACAGACCCGCAGCCCGAAGAAGTCCTCGTCATCGCCAACGTTCGAGATGACGGTGATGTGGCTTTCCGGCACGACCTGCACGACGCCACCAAGGAAACGCGCCGCACCCACGCCGCCGGCAAGCACGGTGACGCTCATGAGCGATGTAGCTCAAGGAACCGTTCGTGGGACAATCCGGCATCTCGCAAGATGCTCATCGGCGTGCCCGTAGCCATATCTCGACGGTGCATGGGTACCGAAACTCTACGGCGTTCCCGATCCTTCCGGAGAATAAGATGGCTCCCTCGTTGGCGTGTCTGAGTCCAGCCGTCGCGGATCAACGCCCGAACCGGTTCGCTGGACGTGACGACAGGAAGACCTTCGGTCACGGGAGCCGGACGACGATGCGTTCGCGATCCGGAATCTCGGTAGGGGTCTCGGCCGCGTCCTTGAGCCAAAATTTGATCGCCTCGCGGATCATTTCGAGCGCTTCAGCCTTTGTCGCCCCCCAGGACCTGGCAGCCCTTGAGCGCTGGACACCAAACGTGGAAGCCGCTCTCGTCAGGCTCCATGAGGATCTCAAACTCACCCGGTGATGAGGTCGTCGTCATACCGCCAGTATAACCCAGTCCGAGGGGGGCGGGCCGCCAGCGACACCACTGCCCCCGCCACCTTTGCGCGTGCGCTACGCTGCGATCCAATGACCGACTCGCCACCACAAAGGAATTCACCATGACGAACGAGTCGCCATCATCCTTCGGCGCAAAGTCCACCGCGCTCGAAGTCATCGCTGGCCACGACCTCCACGGACGCGAGGCCATCGTCACAGGAGGCGCTTCCGGCATCGGCGTTGAGACGGTGCGTGCGCTGGCGGCGGCGGGGGCGCGCGTCGTGCTGGCGGCGCGCAATCGCGCGCAGGCCGATGCCATCGCCTCGACCCTGCACGGCGAAACCGGCAGCGAGACGATCGAGGTCGGCACGCTCGATCTGGCATCACTCGCGTCGGTACGACGCTTCGTCGATGGCTACGTCTCGACGGGGCGGCCGTTGCACATCCTGATCAACAACGCCGGCGTCATGGCAACGCCGCAGGCCGCGACCGAGGACGGACTGGAGTTGCAGTTCGGCACGAACCACATCGGCCATTTCGCACTGGCTGCCGGCCTGCTTCCGTCGCTGCGGGCGGCCGGTACATCGCGCGTCGTATCGCTCTCGTCGATCGGCCATCGCCGATCCGACATCGTGTTCGATGACATCAACTTCGAACGCCGCCCATACGATCCGTGGAGCGCCTACGGCCAGTCGAAGACGGCGAATGCGCTTTTCGCCGTCGGCATGACGCAGCACCACGCGACGGATGGCATTTCGACGAACGCGGTCATGCCGGGCGGCATCATGACGGGGCTGCAGAAGCACATGACGCGCGAGGAGCAGTTGGCCCTCGGCTGGATCGACGAGGCAGGCACGCCCAACCCGGGATTCAAGAGTACGGAGCAAGGCGCAGCGACATCGATCTGGGCGGCCGTCGCACCAGAACTCGAAGGCAACGGCGGCCGCTATCTCGAGAACTGCGCCATCGCACAACCCTGGACGAGCGAGCAGCCGATGTCCGGCTTCCTGCCCTACGCCCTCGATCACGAACACGCTGAACAGCTGTGGACCTTGTCCGAGCAACTGATCGCAGACTGATTTCGCCTACGCGGCGATCGCCGGATCGCGAGCATCCACCGCCACACCACCGAGCGAGAGAAGCGCCGACTGCAGCCGTGCGGTCGCCTCGGGCACGGTCAGCGCGTCGTCAAGCCACACCGGTGCGCCAATGCGTA
>JANPBN010000395.1:0-1746 GCA_031430415.1 Dehalococcoidia bacterium | reverse complement strand
GATGGCGGAGTCGCCGGGAATGCGTACGGCGATCGTATCGCCGCCCGCCGCCGCGAGCGTACCGAATGCAGCGCGCTTTGGGAGCACGATGGTCAGCGCGCCGGGCCAGAATGCGTCCGACAGCGCATCGGACGCGTCGTTCGTTACGGCAAGGAGGCGGACCTGTTCGAGCGAGCCGGCGAAGATCGGCAATGCCTGGCCATGATCCCGACGCTTGATCTCGAACAAGCGCCGAACCGCGGCATCGTCCGACGCGACGGCGATGAGTCCGTACACGGTGTCGGTAGGTAGCGCGACGAGTCCGCCGCGGCGGAGAACTTCGACTGCCGCTCGATACTCATCGTTCGCGTTCAATTGATTATGTTCATGAGCGATATCCTTGACCGGCCGCCGTGGCTACAGATAGACTGAAGCCACCACCCTTACATGCACAGGATATCGCCAGATGGTCGACACTCCGCCCACCCAACGGGTCCGCACCTCGGGTGACGTTGAGGTTTCGACGTACCTCGAAATCGCCCGCGAGAAGAGCGGCGAGGCGCCCGCGGAGCAGCAGCCGGACTCAACACGCCCGCCAGAAGCCGTCATCGTCATCGACTTCGGGAGCCAGTTTTCGATGCTGATCGCGCGGCGTGTGCGCGAGTGCCGCGTCTACTGCGAGTTGGTGCCGCACACGACGCCGTGGTCCGAGATCGAGAAGCTACGGCCGCGCGGCGTCATCCTCTCGGGCGGACCATCGAGCGTCTACGACCTTGGAGCGCCGATGATCCCGGCCTGGGTCTTCGAGCAGAAGCTACCCATTCTCGGCATCTGCTATGGTATGCAACTTCTCGCGCATCAGCTTGGTGGGAAGGTTGCGCCGTCGGATCACCGCGAGTACGGGCATGCGGTCGTCCACATCTCCGACTCGGATGCGCCACTCTTCGGCGAACTTCCCACGTCGATGCCGGTGTGGATGTCGCATGGCGACCGTATCACGCAGATGCCGCCTGGATTCCGCGCGCTCGCCTACTCGGACAACTCTCCGATCGCGGCCATGACCAACGACCAGAACATGATCGCCATCCAGTTCCACCCAGAAGTCGTTCACACGCCGAACGGCAAGCAACTCATCGAGAATTTCCTCTACCGGATGTGCGGCTGCCGGGGCGACTGGACGCCGGGCAACTTCATCGCAGACGGCATCAACCGGATTCGGGCGCAGGTCGGAACGGGCCGCGTCATCTGCGCGCTATCGGGCGGCGTCGACTCGGCAGTAGCGGCGATGCTGGTGCACCGCGCCGTGGGCGATCAGCTGACCTGCATCTTCGTTGACAACGGATTGATGCGCCGCCAGGAGCCCGAACGCGTCGTCGACACATTCGGGCGCCACATGGAGATCAAGCTCGTCCACGTCGATGCGGCGGATCGCTTTCTCGCGCAGCTCAAGGGCATCACGGATCCGGAGCAGAAGCGGCGCATCGTCGGCGAGACGTTCATCCGCGTGTTCGAGGCCGAGGCCGACAAGATCGGCGAGGTTGATTACATCGTCCAGGGAACGACGTATCCCGATGTCGTCGAGAGCGCCACCGGGCAAGGAAACACGGTCAAGATCAAGACGCACCACAACGTCGGAGGCCTACCGAAGGAGATGACGTTCCAGGTCATCGAGCCGTTGCGCTATCTCTTCAAGGATGAAGTGCGACAGGTGGGGTCGGCGCTGGGATTGCCCGACGAGATGGTGTTCCGCCAGCCGTTTCCGGGACC
>JANPBN010000394.1:0-1866 GCA_031430415.1 Dehalococcoidia bacterium | reverse complement strand
ACGGCCGGCGGCGTCAATCCGACATCGACGATCCAGGCGCTGGCGCTTTACGTGGCGGACAGCATCAAGAAGAACATCGAGACACTGTTCGAGTGAGCACGACTGATACGCCCACACCGCTGCGCGACGCCGCCTTCATGCGGGCATTTCTCGATCTGGTGATCCCTCCGAGCGATGACGGGAAGTTGCCCGGCGCCGGGAGCCTCGGCCTTGGCGCCGATCTCGCCGGCCGCATCGAGGCGGATCCGGCGCTCGGTTCGTTCGTCCAGGCGGGGCTGCAGGCGGTGTACGACGCCGCGCTCGCCCGCGACCCGGCAGGCCTCGCGGGACTATCGCCGCCGGCTCGCGTCGAGGTCCTCGAAGCACAACTCGGCACCCACCCGATGCTGATGATCGGCCTCGGCCTGCACCTCTACCTGGCGTACTACCAGCATCCCGCCGTCCTCGAAGGCCTCGGCGAACCGCCGCGCGCCCCCTTCCCCGAAGGCTACGCCCTGGAGCCGACCGACCCCCACCTGCTCGCGCTCCTGCGCGAGCGTGGGCGGGCGCGCCCCTAATCCTTCCGCCCGTCCAGCATTTCGCGGACAGCGGTGTCCTTCACTTCGTAGACGCGGGTGGCGACGCGCTCGAGGATGTCGGGGTCGTGGCTTGCGCAGATGATCGTGCCCTCGTACTTCACGAGCGCCTCGATCAGCTTGCGACGCGTCGGGCGGTCGAGGTGGTTCGTCGGCTCGTCGAGCAGCAGCACGTTCGATGGCTCGATGAGGAACTTCGCCAGGGCGACGCGGCTGCGTTCGCCGCCCGACAGCACGCTCACCGGCTTGAAAACATCGTCCCCCTTGAAGAGGAACTGGCCGAGCGCCGACCGTAGCCGTACATCCGGCTCCGCCGTGGCGACGGTGCGCAGTTCGTCGAGCACAGTGCGCTCGCCGTCGAGCTCCTCGTCCTGGTGCTGGTCGTAGTAGCCGGCGCGGGCGCGCTCGGCCCATCGCACGGCGCCCTCCTCCGGTGCGAGGCGGCCGGCGATGATCTTGAGCAGCGTGCTCTTGCCGCTGCCGTTCGGGCCGATGAGCGCGACCTTCTGTCCGCGTTCGACGTGCAGGTTCACGCCGAGCAGCACGATGTGGTCGCCGTACGCGTGGCTGACGTCCTCCACCATGACGACGTCGCGCTCGGTGCGGCCGTGTACTTCGAGACGAAAGCTGACCTCGGCGTCCTTGCGCGTGCGGTCGATGCGCTCGACCTTCGCCAGCGCTTTCTCGCGGCTCTGGACGGCCGTCGCCTTCGATGCCTTCGACCGGAAGCGGTCGATGAACCGCTCCTGCCGCGCGATCTCACGCTCCTGCCGCCCCGCCGCGCGATCCTGCAGCGTCATCGCCTGCGCCTTCTGGCGCTGGAAGTCGCTGTAGTTGCCCGTCCAGGACGTGATCTTGCGGTCGCGCAGCTCGAGGATGCGCTCGGCGACGAGGTCGAGGAAGGCGACATCGTGCGTGACGATCAGTACCGTGCCGGGATACTTCTGGATGTCATCGGCTAGCCACGTACGCGCCGCCGTGTCGAGGTGGTTCGTCGGTTCGTCGAGCAGCGCGTGGTCGGGACGCCGGACGAGGATCTTCGCCAGCGCGATGCGCATCTGCCAGCCACCCGAGAAGGCGCCGCAGAGCTTGTCGCGGTCCGTCGGCTTGAAGCCCAGGCCATCGAGCACGCGGCCGATCCGCTGGTCGATGCGGTAGCCGTCGAGCGCCTCGAACTCCTCGAACAGGCGCCCCTGCTCCTCGATCAGAGCGTCGAGGTCGCCCTTGCCGGCCTCGATGCGGTTGGCCACGTCATGCAGCGTGCGGTCGATGGCGCGCGCCTCGGGGAAGG
>JANPBN010000393.1:0-3336 GCA_031430415.1 Dehalococcoidia bacterium | reverse complement strand
CACAGACAAACGAAAAGCGCAGGAGAGGGCGCCGTCTGAGCGAATTGGTCGGGGTGAAAGGATTTGTCGGAACGCAGCGGAGGTCCTGCTCTGCTGGACGTGGCGCTGCGGAGATCGACCTCACGGTCCCGAACCGTGCGGTCTCGAAGCCGAAGGCGGAGATCCAGCACCGCTGGATTGCCCTGCGCTGAGCTACAGCACGGCCCGCAGACAAACGAAAAGCGCACGAGAGGGCGCCGAAAGAGCGAAATGGTCGGGGTGAAAGGATTTGTCGGAACGCAGCGGAGGTCCAGCTCTGCTGGACGTGGCGCAGCGGAGATCGACCTCACGGTCCCGAACCGTGCGGTCTCGAAGCCGAAGGCGGAGATCCAGCTCTGCTGGATTGCTTGCGCTGAGCTACAGCCCGACCCCGCAGACAAACGAAAAGCGACCGTACGGGCGCGGAAGAGACCAAATGGTCGGGGTGAAAGGACTTGAACCTTTCGGATGCAGCTCCGCTGTACGACCTACCGGTCCCGAACCGATTGCCTGCGCTGAACCGCAGCCCGACCCCACAGACAAACGAAAAGCGCCCGGAGAGGGCGCCGATAGAACAAAATGGTCGGGGTGAAAGGATTTGAACCTTCGACCTCACGGTCCCGAACCGTGCACTCTAGCCTGGCTGAGCTACACCCCGATGGACTCGAATGCTACCAAACGCAGCCTGATACCGACAACGCGCGCTGACACCCGGCGTTACGGCTAGCGCTACGACTGCCGTTACGGCTAGCGCTACGACTGCCGTTACGACTGGCGTTGCGGCTACGTGATCGCCAGCATCCGGTCGAGCGCGAGCTTTGCCGGCGCTGCAACGTCTTCCGGCACAATGATTTGGTTCACGACGCGTCCGGCGACGAGCGACTCCATCGTCCACAGCAGATATGCCGGGTGGACGCGGAACATCGTCGAGCATGGGCAGACGACCGGATCGAGACAGAATACGGTCTTGTCGGGGTTCTCCTTCGCCAGGCGCGCGACGAGGTTGATCTCGGTGCCGACGGCGAACGTCGCACCTGCGGGCGCGTTTGCGATCGTGCGGGCGATGAACTCGGTCGAGCCGTTGAGGTCGGCCGCCTGCACGGTCTCCCACCGGCACTCCGGGTGCACGATCACCGTGACATCCGGATGCGCCTCGCGGGCGTCCGCGATCTGCTTCGGAGAGAAACGCTGGTGTACGGAGCAGTGGCCCGCCCAGAGGAGGATGCGGGCACGGTCGAGTTCTTCGCGCATGCGGCCGCCCATCGAGCCGTATGGACGCGCCCAGCCCCAGAGGGCCATCTCGTCGAGCGGCACGCCCATGGCGTACCCGGTGTTGCGTCCGAGGTGCTGATCCGGGAAGAAGAGCACGCGCTTCTTCTGCGTGAATGCCCACTCGAGCACCTTCTTCGCGTTGCTGGAGGTGCAGACGGCGCCGCCGCGGTCGCCGACGAAGGCCTTGAGTGACGCGGCAGAGTTCATGTAGGTGACGGGAAGCGTGTCCTGCGCGATGCCGAGTTCTTCGAGCTCCGCCCAGGCGCTGTAGACGTCGTCGGGGTCCGCCATGTCGGCCATCGAGCAGCCGGCGGCCATGTTCGGCAGGATCACCTTCTGATGCGGCGCGCTGAGGATGTCCGCGGCCTCCGCCATGAAGTGGACGCCGGCGAAGATGATGTACTCGGACTCAGGATGCTCCGCCGCCCACTGCGCGAGCTTGAAGCTGTCGCCGCGAATGTCAGCGAAGCGGATGATGTCCTCGCGCTGGTAGTGGTGTCCGAGCACGATGAGGCGGCTGCCCAGCGCCTTCCGGGCCGCCCCGACGCGATCGATGATCTCGTCGGCCGACAGCTCCCAGTAGGCCGCCGGGATGTCCTGCTGCCAGTAGGCGAACGCCTTCTCCTCGACGAGCGGAACCGTCTGCAGCGAGTCGCTCTCGCACCCGATGCCGCCTGTTGGTGCTGCGGGGCGCTCCTGAAGCTGAATCGTGGTCATCACATGCCTGCCTGCCACCGTGACTTAGTGTCACTATGACACTAACTTACCACGGTCGGGGAGGAAGTGTCAACTGTCTTGGAGGTTGGAGGTTGGAGGTTGGAGGTTGGAGGTTGGAGGTTGGAGACGAGAGGCGGGTAGCGCATCAGACGCGACGACCTCGCTTCCTCCTCCCGCGTCCGTCCTTCATCCTGCGGGCATGGAGCATCGATGCTACACGTGCGACGCCGGCAACCCCGATCGCATCGTCGTGGGCGACGGCGTGATCCGCGTGCCGGCGCGCTTCGAGGGACCGATCGGCCTGGCGAACGGCGGCATTGCGGTGGGCCTGCTGGCGTGTCCGGCGCTGCGCGAGGCTGACGATGGCGCGGTGGCGACGCGCATTACGGCGCGATTGCACGCCGGCGTCCCGCTCGATCGCGATCTCGTGGTCGCGGTCGAACGCACGGATGACGCCACGTACGCCGTCAGTCTGCGTGATGGCGACGCGACGCTGGTGAGCGGCCGCGTGACGGTGGCGTCGCGCGGATCGACGGAGGACCGCGCCGATGAGACGGACGCCGCGACCTCATCGATGTCGCGCGTCGTCGTTCCCGATCGCCCGCCGTTCTATGCCGAGACGGGAGAGCATCCCATCCCCGGCTGCTTTTCGTGCGGGCCGGACAATGCGCAGGGGTTGCACATCATCCCGCGTGTTGTGTCGGATGGCGTGGTCGCGTCGTCGTGGGCGCCGGGCGGCGCGTTCGATGACGGTGGTGGGGTGCTTCCGGATCTGATCACTGCCTCGGCGCTCGACTGCAGTTCTGGGATCTGCATGCCGGTCGCCGACCAGCGTGCGCTGCTCGCCGAGGATCGCTTCTTCCTGCTGGGATCGCTCGATGTGCGACTGTTGCGCCGTGCGCCTGCCGACGAGGCCTACCGCGTCGTCGCGCAAGCCCGGAATCGGGACGGCCGCAAGTTCTTCGGCCGATCGGCGCTGTTTGGCGACAGCGCTGTGCCCTACGCCCTCGCGGATGCGTTGTGGATCGTGGCGCCGATCACGCGGTCGCAGGCGTTCGGCTAGGTCACGTGCGTCTTTGGTGCGAACTGCTGCGTCGGCACCGACGTCTCCTTGAGAAGGAAGAAGGGCACAGCTTGCTGTGCCCTTCTGTTTCGAGTGCCTGACGCTTGGCTATGCGGACCGCGGCATGGTGGCGGCCCAGGAGAGGGCGTCGAGCCACGGATGCTCGGGGTACGCGCGAGCGAGCGCATCCCGCAGCCAGGCGATCTGTTGTGCATCGAGCCGCGGGAGCAGCGCGACGAAGTCGCGCCAGTCGCGCCGCCGCGGCA
>JANPBN010000392.1:0-2390 GCA_031430415.1 Dehalococcoidia bacterium | reverse complement strand
TGCTGCTTCCGTGACCGTCACCGCCGGCATCGTCATCGCCACCACAACCGTGTACGACATCCCCGGCCTGCTCGCGCTCGCGCCTTGGCGCGAAAGTGAGACACTCGTCGAGTACGTCGTCGAACAATTGCTTGCGGCTGGTGTGCGCGACATCGAAGTCGTGATCCCTCCGGATGGCGATGCCGTCATCCCGCTTGTCGCGCGCGACAACGTCGAGCCTGTGATCGATCGGCGCAACGCTGGTACGGTATCGGCGATTCAGATCGGCGCGACGTCGCTGCCGCGCGGCACGACAGATGCGCTCATCATCGATGTGGCACTGCCGCGGCGGGCGGCGCTGCTGCGCGCGCTGATCGATGCGCACGAGGCGGGCGGTGCCGCGATTACGCGAGCGGCGCACGCTGGCGAGGGAGACTGGCCGTTCGTCGCGGGGGAGGCGGTGCTCGGCGGCCTGCGCAATGTCGCTGACGCAGACGGACTGTCGCGCGTGCTCGCGTCATTCGCGTCGGCGACGCGCGACTGGGCCTGCGACGATCCGGTCGGACTGCTGGAGATTCGCTCCGCGGACGACCTGGGTCGCGCGCGACGAGCGCTGGGTATTCGTTAGGCGATCTCTGCCGTCGCCGCGGGCAACAGGCGCTGGAACAGTTCGTTGCTCAGCAGGCGGCCTCGGGCCGAAAGCCGAAGATGCGTCGGCGTGCGCTCGAGGATGCCGTAGCCGATGAACTCATCGATGAGCGCACTGTGTTCGTCGGCGATGTCGCGGCGGTGGCGGGCGCGGAACGCATCGAGCGACACGCCCTCGGCGAGGCGCAGGCCGAGGATCAGCGTGTCGGACATCGACAGCTCAGGCGTGATCGTCTCGGCGCTGACGACCTGGCGCATTGCGCTGGATCCTTCGTCGCGAAGCGCTACTGACTCGTCCACGAGCTCGGCGTAGCGGTTCGGCAGCAGTGCCGTCGAGAAGCGGACGCCGTCGAGGAACGAGTGCGCGCCGGCGCCGAGGCCGAGGTACTCGCGGTTCTGCCAATAGACGAGATTGTGGAGGCAACGCCGGCCGGGGCGCGCCCAGTTCGAGATCTCGTAATGCTCGAATCCCTCGCGCGACATGCGCTCTTCGGTCCACTCGTACATGTCGGCCTGCAGATCCGGGTCGGGCGCCGCGACGCGGCCGCGGGCGACATCGCGCGCGAGCGGTGTGCCCTCTTCGACCGTCAGCGCATACATCGACAAGTGCTCCGGGCCGAGAGACAGCGCCCGTTCAACGTTGCGCTGCCATCCGGTGAGGGACTGTTCCGGCAGGCCGTAGATGAGATCGAGGTTGACGTTCTCGAAGCCCGCAGCGCGCGCCGCGGCGTAGGCCTCGTCCGCCTCAGCGGCGGTGTGGATGCGATCGAGTGCGACGAGTTCCTCGTCGTCGAAGGACTGGATGCCGATGGAAAGGCGATTGAAGCCGGCATCGCGCAAGCCGCGGAGGTACTCCTCGCTGAGGCTGCCGGGGTTCGCTTCGAGCGCGACCTCAGCGCTGTCCTCGACGTCGAACATGTCGCGCAGGCCGCGCAGGATGGCGTCCATGTCAGCGACGGGGTTCAGGCTTGGCGTACCACCGCCAAAGAAGATCGTCTCGACCGGTCGCGCGCCCACTGCATCGCGCCAGAGCGACGCCTCCTTGAGCAGGGTGCCGCTGTAGGACGGGATCATGTGTTCGTGCCCGGCGTACGAATTGAAATCGCAGTAGCCGCACTTCGCGGTGCAGAACGGAATGTGCAAGTACAGGCCGATCGGGTCAAGGGTCACGCCTGATCGTAGCAGTGGACGCGAACGGCGCGCTAGGAGGTCACTGACGCGAGCCACCCGACGGCCAGTACGACGGAACCGACCGCAAGCGCTCCGAATGCGAGCGGCTGGGCTGGCGCATCACGGCGCGTCGAGGCTGCGACGGCGGCGAACGCAAGGCAGCCGAGGCCGAAGGCCGCGGTTGGTAGATATGCACGCAGGTCGTAGGCCAACCACGGCGCAAGCAGCGCGGTCATCGCCAGCGCGGCGGCAAATGCCAGCCACGCGACGCGCATCGAACCATTCCGGCCGAGACGGTGCGCCAGGCCGCGCACGCCGTGCCGCGCGTCGGCGTCGATATCGGGCAGCGTGTTCGCGAGATGCAGCGCCAGGCCGATCAGCGCGCCGAGCGGCAGCAACCACCAGAGCACTTCGTCCCAGACGCCGCGCGTCGACCCTACCCACCGAGGCAGGACGGGGCTCGCAACCATGTAGGGCAGCGCGCTCATGAGGGTGCGTTTCAACCGCACGTCGTACGCCAGACCGCACGCCAGACCCGTCATCGCGAGCGCGAAGCCAGCGGTGCCGAGCGTCGCGGCGAGCACGACGGCAGC
>JANPBN010000391.1:0-4683 GCA_031430415.1 Dehalococcoidia bacterium | reverse complement strand
CACTTTACGTCGCGCGACCGGAACCTGATGGCGATCCAGAGCGATCTGCTCGGGGCGCATGCGCTCGGCATCCGCAACGTGATCGCGCTGACGGGAGATCCACCGTCGTCGGGCGACTATGCCAGCGCTAAGGGCGTGTGGGACGTCGATTCGATCGGCTTCGTCAAGGTGCTGAAGATGCTGAACACCGGCACCGATTGGGCCGGGAACTCGATCGGGAAGGGCACCGACTTCTTCGTCGCATGCGCGGCGAACCCGACGGCGGACGATGTCGACCTCGAGGTCTCGCGGGTGCGGCGCAAGCTCGAAGCGGGTGCGGATGCGCTGATGACTCAGCAGGTGTACAGCGCCGCGATCCTGGAGTCGTTTCTCGAGAAGCGGGGGCCGATCAGCGTGCCCGTGCTGGTCGGCATAATGCCGCTGCAAAGCCACAAGCACACGGAGTTCATCCATAACGAACTGGCGGGCGTCTTTGTGCCGGAGCACGTGCGCGAGCGGATGCGCCTCGCGGGCGAGAACGGGATTGCCGAGGGCATCGCGCAGGCGCGCGAGCTGCTAGAAGCGTGCCGACCGCTGGTGAACGGCGTGTACCTGGTGCCGTCGTTCGGGCGCGTCGAGGTGGTGGGGGAACTGGTCACGGTGGCCAAGGGTGGGTAGCTGGCGCATACACTTGGCGTGATCGAGGCGGTCATGGAAGTTAGTCCGATTCGTTTGTTGGGCAACTGGCGGGACGGGTGGGCCCTGGATCAACACACCGTCTCCAGCGAGAAGCGACCAGACGGTGGCTTCGACAACACGCGAACCGCACTCGGCGAGGAACTCTATCGCTGCAAGTATCAGTATGAGGCAGCGCGGCTCGACACTCTGGCTGAGGTCGCGTCGCAGTTTCTGCTCGCTCGCGCGATTCTTCCGCGTTTCGCCGCGATCGTGCCGGTTCCTGCGTCCGATCCCTCGCGGCCCCACCAACCCGTTCGTGAAATCGCGATTCGCATTGGGCGCCGCACGAACCTAGCTTGCGCACCCGAGTACTTCGTCAAGGAGAACCCGACGTCGCCGCTCAAGAACATCGAGGATCGCGACTCCCGGCGGGACGAGCTCGTTGGTGCATTTCGTGTGCATGACCAGCGGTTCGCGGGACGTTGGATCCTCCTGTTCGACGACGTATTCCGGTCCGGCGAGACGCTGCGTGCTGCTACCGAGGCTGCGCTCACGCAGGGTAAAGTGGGGAAGGTCTACGTTATGACGCTGACGAAGACGAGAACCAATAGGTGAACGACTGTGAATGGTAGGGAGTGGTACGAGCTCGCACAGGTTCGCGGCCTCGGTGTCAAAGGACTGCACGAGGTTTATGGCGGGCTTCCAGATTCCGCCACGCTCGACGATCTTGCACGTTTGGACTGGATCGAATTTGGGCGGGCGTTTCCGCGTCTGCGTCGAACGGTTTTCGATGCGATCCACGATGCGGTCGGATCTGAGGTGGAACCTTCGTACGAGACCCTCAGGGATGGGGGGACGGAGATCATTCATCTGGGCCACCCGGAGTATCCGGCGCGCGTCCTACAGCGCCTAGGCAACTCGGCCCCGCCGATGCTGTACTGTCGCGATAAGCTGCACCTCCTTAACGGGCGAAGTGTGGCGGTAGTCGGCTCGCGTCAGGCGTCCCCAAAGACGCTTGACAATGCGCGGAAGATTGGGGCGATCCTAGCCGAAGGCGGCTGGAATGTTGTCTCCGGCTATGCCAAGGGCGTTGATACCGCGGCGCATATGGGTGCATTTGACGCGGAGGGAACGACCACGGTCGTTCTCACTTACGGGATAAACCACGTTAGGCGGAAGTCTGAGATGACAGAGGCTGACTTCCACACCAGCGGGCTCGTCGTATCTCAGTTTCACCCGAACGAGCGGTGGATCGCGCGCAATGCGATGACGCGGAACAAACTTGTTTGCGGTCTGTCAGAGGCGGTTGTGGTGATCGAGGCTGGACCGGAGAGGGATAGCCAAGGTCGGATGAGCGGCACTTTTGACACCGGGGCATCCGCTCTCCGACTGGGGATCCCCTTGCTGGTCTTGAGTCCGAGCCTGTTCGCTGAACCGCCACTAGGGAATCAAGCGCTCATCGTGCGCGGGGGTGTCGAGATTCGTTCGATAGCGGATCTGATCCACCAACGAGACTGCTTGCCGCGCGAATCGGCGGATCCGCAAACTGTGCCTACTCGCCAGCCGTCGCTGCTCTAGGCAATTTGGCCCATCCCGCTCACCGGTCACTCGCGGCCGATTTCGGTACACCGTTCCCAATCACGAGTTCCCAATCACCAACGGACCCATTCATGAACATCGTCGTATCAACGCGGATCGCTAAGGAATATGGCGCGCGGATCCGGGCGGCGGATCCGGACGCGCGGCTGATCGTCGTGTCGGTGCGGGGCGATGCGCTTTCGGTGAAGGGCGACCTGGCGAAGGCGGATGTGTGCTGCATGTCGGAGGATTTCTGGTCGGATCCGGACATGCGACGACTGGCGCTGCCGTCGCTGTTCCGGCTGCCGGAGACTCTGCGCTGGTTTCACAGCTTCAGCGCAGGCATCGATTCGCCGGCGTTCCAGGCGATCATCGATCGTGGCGCGATCCTGACGAACTCGTCGGGGGCATCTGCGCCTTCGATCGCGCAGTACGTCATTGGCATGATGCTGTCTCGCAGCAAGCGCTTCGGCGAACTGGCGGAGCAGCAGGCGCGCCGTGAGTGGACGCAACTGCGCGGCCGCGACCTGACGGGACAGACGGTAGGGATCATCGGGACAGGGTCGATTGGCGGCGAGGTGGCGCGGCTGTCGAAGGCGTTCGGGATGCGGACGATCGGCGCACGCCGGAGCGAGAAGCAGGCTCGCTGGATCGATGAGCAGGTGCCGTTGAGGCGGTTGCGCTATCTGCTGAAGGAGAGCGACTTCGTCGTGCTGGCGTGCCCATTGACGAAGCAGACGGAGGGTCTGATCGGCGAGCGGGAGCTACGCGCGATGAAGCCGACAGCGACGCTGATCAACATCGCCCGCGGACGGGTGATCGATGAGGCGCAGCTCATTCGTGCGCTCGAAGAAGAGTGGATCGCGGGGGCGTGCCTCGACGTGTTCACGTGGGAGCCGCTGCCCGAGACGAGCCCGCTGTGGACGATGCCGAACGTCGTCATCACGCCGCATAGCTCTGGCATCTCGCCGCTGAACATGGACCGCGCGATGGGCATCTTCTGCGACAATCTGGCGCGGCTCATCGCGCGGAGGCCGCTGCGGAACCGCGTGCGTCAGGCCGGCGGGGGATAGAGGGGACGCCGCTCGGGCGCGAACAGTGTCGCCATCTCCTTCATGATCCCACGGCGGGCGTATGAATCGCGGCTGCGCCGTGCCCGATGGTGCATGATCTTCGTGTCGAAATTCACAACGATGGGACGGCAGTTCGTCTGCGGCAAGACCTCGTCGTCCCATATGTCTTTCATGACGGTTCTCGTAAGTCCCCTGCAGCCTACAATTGCGTACACCCGCAGTTGGCCCCCACGCGCGTCTCGCTCATCGGACGCGTAAGAGAGGACGTTCTCGGTGAATCGGATGAGCTGACCCCGCCGCAGTTCGCCATGCGCGTACCCAAAGAAGCACACCGTCTCCCTCCTCTGGAGTTCGAATACACGCGACTGTCGCCGCCGATACGCACAGTCCGCTTCAAGTGCTAACGGCAGCGCCGAGATGGGCTCGAATCGCGACGCGAATAGGCGTCGTTCGACGCGCGCGAGGTAGGGTGACCACCCGCTGCTCACCCCTTCTCTGTCGCCGACTGGGGAATTAGGGCGCTCGGCTGCAAGAGCTGTTTCGCGGCGATATATTGGGATGCCCATGGACTCGGCGTCGTACTGGAACAGTTTGGCTTGTCCAGCGTAAACGCCTGAGGCGTGCGCAACATCTGCGATCAAAACTGCGAGGCTGACAATTGCCCGAAATCGCTCGCGGCCTGTCTTGGCAAGCTCGCGAGCGTTGAACAGCCCGTCCGAATCGGTCGAGATCAGGATTCCATCGTCCTGAATCAAAACCGTACACGTCGCGTCGCCAATCGAGCCGTCGACTTCGATGTCAGGAACCCATCCTACGACGAGGCGGTTGATGGCCGCCTCCAATCCATCACTGACAGGCGAGTTTTCGTCTTCGACGATTGTATCGATCGCTACCGCAGAGCCGATTACCTGGGCCAATGCCGGTAGGCGTGACGCCTCGATCTCGGGCACGTAGAACTGGAATCGACCTTCTCCGGGCGCGGCGTTTTCAGCGCACGTTTCCCAAGGATCGCGAGGCGGGTCTTCGTGTTGCATCGTTCTTGCCTCTCCCGACGCACGGTTGCTGCCCAGCGTGGTTCCCACATCCGCCCTACACCGGCCTCGCGCCCGGCAGTTCGATAACGGCGCCAGTGACGTGCGACGCTTCGGGCGAGCAGAGCCAGGCGATGGCGGCGGCGACGTGCTGCGGAGTGTTCTCGTCCCCGGCTGGCGGGCCGGACTCGAGCGCGGCGAGCGCTTCTTCGTGCGTGAAGCGGCGGGTCGGGCCGGGGGCGACGGCGTTGATCGTGATGCCGTGCTTCGTCTCGAGCGGGGCGAGCGTGCGGACGAGCCAGTGCCGCGCCGCCTTGCCGAGCGGATAGTCGAGCGGCGCATCG
>JANPBN010000390.1:0-2998 GCA_031430415.1 Dehalococcoidia bacterium | reverse complement strand
CGACGTCGATGCCTGCGTCGCCGCCCTCCGTGACGGGGTCATCGATTGCATTGCCACCGATCACGCGCCACACGCCATCATCGAAAAACTCTGCGAGTTCGACGACGCGGCATTCGGCATCAGCGGACTCGAGACCGCGTTCGGTCTCTGCATGCGTCTCGTGCAGAGCGGCGCGATCGCGCTGCCGTGGCTGATCGATCGCCTCACCATTGGCCCCGTGCGCGCCCTCATGCTCGATAGGGCCGTTCCCGGCATCGGCACCCTCTCCGAAGGAGCTTCTGCCGACATCGTTATTCTCGATCCTGCGGCGACATGGGTAGTCGACCCGGCGCGTTTCGCGTCGAAGGGCAAGAACACGCCGCTCGCCGGACTGACGCTCACGGGCGTCGTCCGCACGACCATCGCCGGCGGACGCGTCGTCCACGAAAGCGCGGTGCCCGTTGGCTAAGGCGCTGCTCGTGCTCGAGGACGGAACAGTGTTCACCGGCGACGCGATAGGCGCGCCCGCCCGGTCGCACGGCGAAGTCGTGTTCTGCACCGCCATGACCGGCTACCAGGAGGCGCTGACCGATCCGTCGTTCGCCGAGCAAGTGCTCGTGATGACCTACCCGCTGCAGGGCAACTACGGCATCAACGAGTGGGATGTCGAGTCCCGCCGAATACAGGTGCGAGCCTTTGTCGTGCGCGAAGATTGCCACGACTACAGCCACTGGCGCGCGAAGAAATCGCTGAATCAATACCTGGAAGAGAATGGCGTTCCCGGCATTGCGGGCGTCGACACGCGCGCCCTCACCCGCAAGCTCCGCACCTCAGGCGTCATGATGGGCACCGTCACGCACGACGAGACGGCGGAGCAAGCCGTAGCGCGCCTCCGCGACCTACCGCGCTACGGTTCGACCGACCTCGTCCCCTGGGTCAGCACCCGCCAGCCTTACGAGTTTCCGGCCCAGCCGCCAACGGACAACAGCCCACGACGGAAGATCGTCGTCGTCGATCTGGGAGTGAAGTACAACATCCTTCGTGTGCTCGACCGCATCGGCTGCAACTCGACCGTCGTCCCGTGCCACACCTCCTCAGCCGACATCCTGGCGATGAAGCCCGACGGTGTGCTCATCTCCCCGGGCCCCGGTGACCCGGCGCTGCTTGGCTACGTCGCGGAGTCGACGCGCGGGCTCATTGGCAAGGTGCCCATCATGGGCATCTGCCTCGGCCACCAGGTGCTGGGCGCCGTGTTCGGCGCTGAGTCCTTCAAGCTCAAGTTCGGCCATCGCGGCGCCAATCATCCGGTGCGCGAGGAGTCCTCGGGCCGCGTCTACATCACCGCGCAGAACCACGGCTACGCGGTCGCCGATGATGGCCTCAGTGCCGATGTCGAGGTCAGCCATCGCAACGTCAACGACAGCACGATCGAGGGCCTCCGCCACCTCCGCGAGCCCGTGATGTCGATCCAGTACCATTCCGAGGCGTCCCCGGGACCCCTCGACAGCATGTACCTCTTCGAACGGTTCGTCACGATGGTCGACGAAATGTCCGCAAGAGTAAGGGCGTAGGATAGCCACAGCCGTCCGGCGCGGCGGCGAGGAGGCCAGCATGAGCGACACGAACGTCCAGACAGAACCGACGTACCGGCAGGCCAATATGAACGACGCCGATGCGATCTCGACAGTGATCGCGACGGTCGTGAAGGAGCCGAACCCGGTGGCCTTCAACGGGCCGATGCCCCCCGAGCAAGTGCGCACGTGGCTCAGCCGCATGGGCAGCGAGGGCGGTGTGTTCCTCGCGATCATCGATGGCCGCGTCGTGGGCTTCGCGGCGCTTGACTACAACACCTTCGAGCCGGACACCGTCATTCTCGGCGTCTGGATGGTCTCGGAGGTTCGGCGTCGCGGGATCGGCACCTCGCTCGCCGAGTATGCGCTCGGCTTTGCGCGCGACAAAGGCTACAAGCGGATTCAGGGCCGCCTCCCCTCCGATAATCAGGTCGCCCTGAGCTTCTTGAGCAGCATCGGCGCGCTCGTGCCAATCTACAACCCGGAAGCACGCTTCGAACTGCCGCTCGTCTAGGAGACGCACGTGAAGGACCGCACCGGCGAGCTCAGGCTCGACGAAATGATGAAGAGCATCGATGTGCTTGGACGCCTGGCGTTTGGTGGTCAGTGCATCGCTGCCATGGCCATCCTCGCCGGCCCGGCGCTCTTCATCACCGCGGCGATCATCCCCTTCTTCACATGGGATGACAACCAGGCCGAGGCGTTGGTGTTCTGGCTTGGCGGCTGGTTGCTCGCGATCGCGATCGCAGTCGGCGGCGTTGCGTTCGGCCTCTTCTGCTGGCGCTGGTCCGGCGATTGGATCACCGAATGGCCCGGCTACGCCGTGGGGTTTTCCGTCGCCGCTGTGGCATGTGCCGTCCTTGCCTGGCTGATCACGTCCACGCCGATCCCCGTGTATGTTTCGATCGCAGCGACGACCGGCGCTGCGTTCCTCATCGGCTTCCTCGTCGCCGGCCATCTCGCCGGCACACAGGTGCTTGAAGAGACGAGGCAACAGCAGCGCCAATCCTCGATAGCGAGGCGCCGCTGATCTACCACCATCTGGTCGCAGTCCTGGAAACCCAAACCGCGTGAACAAACCCTCAAAGGTACTCATCATCGGCTCCGGCCCCATCATCATTGGGCAGGCCGCTGAATTCGACTACGCCGGTACGCAGGCCTGCAAGGCCATGCGTGAAGAAGGCGTCGTCTCGGTCCTCGTCAACTCGAATCCAGCGACGATCATGACCGATGAAGGCGTCGCGGACGTCGTCTACATCGAGCCTATCAAGCTCGATGTCGTGACCCGCATCATAGAACGCGAGCGCCCCGATGGCCTGCTGCCGACGTTGGGCGGCCAGACCGGCCTCAACATGGGCGTCGCGCTCCATGACGCCGGCGTGCTCGACAAGTACAACGTGCGCCTTCTCGGCACGCCGCTGAAGGCGATTCGCCAGGCCGAAGACCGC
>JANPBN010000389.1:0-2412 GCA_031430415.1 Dehalococcoidia bacterium | reverse complement strand
GTGCCACGCCGCGAATCCGGCATGACGGCGTACGAAGTCATGCTGAGCGAGTCCCAGGAGCGCATGCTCGTCATCGTCAAGCCACCGCATGAGGACGATGTCCGCAAGCTCTTCGAGCATTGGGAGCTGCACTGCGTCACGATCGGCGTCGTGACCGAAGACGGCATGGTCCGCATCCGCGACGGCGATGAAGAGGTCGTATGCGTGAAGGCGACGCATCTGACCGAGGCGCCGACGTACACGCGCGACGGCATCAAGCCGCAATGGCTCGACGAGCTGCAGCGTTACGACTTTGCGCAGATGCCGCCGGTCACCGATCCGGCCGCGACGCTGCTCCAACTGCTCGCCTCGCCCGAGATCGCATCGAAGCGCGTCGTCTGGCGGCAGTACGATCACCAGGTCGGCACGAACACCGTTGTCGGACCGGGCAGCGACGCCGCCGTCATCCGCATCAAGGGCACGCAGAAGGCGCTCGCCGTCTGCACCGATGGCAACGCGGCCTACACGTACCTCGACCCGTACACCGGCGGCGCGATCGCGGTGGCCGAGGCGGCGCGCAACGTCGCCTGCACCGGCGCGAAGCCGGTCGCGATGACGAACTGCCTGAACTTCGGCAACCCCGAGAAGCCCGAGGTCTATTACCAGCTCAGCGAGGCGATTCGCGGCATGGCCGACGCCGCGCGCGCGCTCGGCATCCCGGTCGTCAGCGGCAACGTCAGCCTCTACAACGAAACGAACGGCGACGCGATCTGGCCGACGCCCGTCGTCGGCATGGTCGGCATCCTCGACGACGCCACACGCGCTGTGCCCATGGGCTTTCGCCGCGAAGGCGACGCCGTATTCATCGCCGGTGCCGCGCCGTCACTCGGCGACCTCGCCGGGGCCCAGTACCTGCGCACCATGTACGGCATCACCGCCGGTGCGCCGCGCATCGACGTGGACGCGGAGCGCCGGCTACAGGCATTTCTGCGCGAAGCGGCAGACGCGGGCTTGCTTGCTTCGGCGCACGACGTATCGTCGGGTGGCCTCGCCGTCGCGGTCGCCGAATGCGCGATGGCCAGCGGCATCGGCGCCGAGATCGCGCTGGACGGCGACGCTGTGGCCTACTTCGGCGAGACACAGTCGCGCGTCGTCGTCACGTGCGCTGCCGGCAACGTGGCCGCACTGACCGCGGCGATAGAGCGAAACGACATCGCATTCAGTCACGCCGGATTCGTCGGCGGTGATCGTCTGCGCCTCGGCGCGATCGACCTCGCAGTCAGCGCCCTGCGTGAGCCGTACGAGGCGGGCCTGCCACACGCGCTCGAAGGCGTCACGGCCAACGCGTAGCGGTGCACCAAGCTCCCCTTCCCTGAAGGGAAGGGGCCAGGGGTTAGGTCTCGGCCACCAGCACTGCGCCTTCGATCGCTGCGCTCGCGTCGGAGGCGAGGTAGACGACGGCTGCCGCCAGTGACAGTGTCTCAGGCGTGTGATGCTCCTTGAGCGCCGGTCCGACAGCATCAGCGGCGGCCCGTGACGCGAACAGTGCGTTGGCCCGCAGCCCCGCATCGGACAGCTCGCGCGTCCACGCAAGCAGCGCGCGCGCCTCGACCGCATCAGCGCCGTCAGCGACGAGCACGACGATCGCCGGATCGGAGCGCAGCCCGGCGATCGTGGCACGCGGGAGCGGCGACGTCGCGTGCCACACGAGAATGCTGAGGGGGCCGAGTTCCACGGTCGCGTCCGCGATCGCCTCGGCCACGGCCGTCTCGTTGCCGTCGGAGGTGAGCGCGATGCCCTTTCGGCCCAGCGCCCAGAACTCGTTCGCCGTGCTGTTCGCGGCGAACTCCGCCTTCACATCCTCGCTCACCGTGACGACGGCGACGTTCGCACCGGCCTCCGCGAGTGCCACCGCGGCCTTCCGCCCGGCTGGCCGCTCGACGCCAAGCACGAGTGCGGCGCGCCCTGCGAGCGGCAGCGCGCTCACTGGCGCACCGCCAGCATCCAGATGTGATTGCAGAAGAGGCGATTGAGCGGCGGATATTTGCTCAACGGCCGCAGGAAGCGCAGGAAGTCCAGCGCGCGCAACTCCGCATTGAGCCGCCGCGAGTCGAAGTAGCCGCCCTTCGATGGCGGCTCCCAGAATTCGGTGCTTCGCACTGCGAAGCCGTGACGCTCGACCTCGGCGCGCATCGCCGGCGCCGACTGCTCGTTGATGTGCATCTCGCGTTCGAACGTGTCGTGCGGGAACTCTCGATCGTTCGGCAGCATGGTCTCGTTGAACAGCCCGTCGGTGTACTTCACTCGGCGGCTCAGCCAGAGCGCCGCCTGGTTGATGCGGCGGCTGTAGTTCGGATACACGCGCTCCTCGAAGATCTTGTTCGGGGAAGTGTGCAGCACCAGCCGCCCGCCGGGACGGATCGTGCGGCGGAG
>JANPBN010000388.1:0-1625 GCA_031430415.1 Dehalococcoidia bacterium | reverse complement strand
GCCTTGCGTGCGTCGCGGATGGCGATCTGCGTCTCGCGGAACGCCGCGCCGAGGGCGATAGAGTTCTCGTCTTGTGGGACCGGCGGCTCGAACGAGCGCGGACGATCGCGATCGCGGCTGCTGTCGCGACTGCCGGGGCGCGAGTCGGGGCGTCCTCCGCGTCCACGGTCGCGGCTGCTGTCGCCGCCACCGCTGCGCTGAGGCCGGTCGGCGCGCTGCGGGCGTTCGCCGCGTGCGGGCCGGTCGCCGCGGGGCGCGCGATCTTCCCCTGCGGGAGCGCCTCCCGAAGCGCCCGCCGAGGGCGCGCGGCGGATGCCGCCGCTGGATGATCCGAGTGGGTTCGAGGGGCCGGGGGGTGGGCCCGGTGGCCGTCCGCCGTCGCCGCGGGACGCGTCGTTTCGGGATCCTTCGGGTCGGCCGCGGCGGCTGTCGCGGCGCCCACCGCGATCGCCGGACGGCGATGGTGCGGCGTCGCCCGCTGATGGCGGCGCGCTACCGTCGGGCGAGGCGTCGGCGCCGGGGCGGCCCTTGCCGCCGCGCCGTCCACGCCGCCGACGGGGTTTCTTGGGGTCTTCGCCTGGGGTCGTCGCGTCTTCGTTCACGGAGTCAGCCTACCGTTGACGGATGTTTGGAACCACCACGGCCGAGACGCGTCGACGACTGGGCTGCCTCCTCGGATACAGATTCGTCGCCGCGAGGAGCGTGGCGGGGGCGCGATGCAAGGTCGATGTTGGTGTAGCATGGCCGCTATGAAGGTCTCCGACATCCCCACACCAGCGCTTCTCGTCGACCTGGCGGCAATGACGCGGAACATCGACACGATGGCCGGGTACTTTGCTGCGCGGTCATCGAAGCTGCGGCCGCACTTCAAGGCGCACAAGACGCCGGCGATCGCGCGGCGGCAGCTGGCGGGGGGCCAGTGTACGGGCATCACGTGCGCCACCGTTGGCGAGGCCGAGGTGGTGGTTCGTGACGGCATCGACGCCGAGATCCTGATCGCGAATGAGGTCGTCGGGCCGGGCAAGGCGGCGCGCGTCGCGGCGCTGGCGAAGCGAGCGAGGGTTATTGTCGCGGTGGACTCGGAGTATGGGCTGCGTGATCTGTCGGCGGTTGTGGTCGCTGCGGGTGTGGAGGTCGGGGCGCTGGTCGATGTGAACGTCGGCTTGCCGCGGTGCGGCGTCGCGCCGGGAGAGCCAGCGGTGGCGCTGGCGAAGCAGATCGATGCGGCGCCTGGCGTCGTGCTGCGGGGCGCGATGGGCTACGAAGGCCACGTCATGAACTTCGCCGATCGCGAGGAGCGTGAAGCGAAGACGATCAAGGCGATGGATCGCCTGCTGCGTTCGGTGCAGGCGATCCGCGACGCGGGACTGCGCTGCGAGATCGTCAGCGCCGGCGGCACGTGCACGTTCGACATCACCGGCGGCATCGAAGGGATCACGGAGGTGCAGGCGGGGACGTATGTGCTGATGGATTCCTTCTACATGTATCCCGATCTGCCGTTCGAACTGGCGTTCAGCATCCTTGGCACGGTGATGAGCCGTCCACGGCCGGAGATGATCGTGGCGGACTGCGGCCACAAGTCGGCGACGATCGATCACGGCAATCCGCCAGTGAAGGGCGTCGAC
>JANPBN010000387.1:0-1561 GCA_031430415.1 Dehalococcoidia bacterium | reverse complement strand
CGCTTCAACTGCCGATCTACCTCTTCGCCGCGGCCGAGATGCTCGATATGCCGCCGGAGTCCGGTGAGTCGCAATACTTCTTCGTCAGCAGCGCCGGCCGCTTCAAGCGCCACCGGATGCCCGGCGCCGGCATCACCGCCGAGCGCGATCTGTTCGACCAGGCGCTCGAAACGATCGCGGACGGCGTCGACGCGGGCTTCTTTGCGCCGCATCCCGGGGAGCCGCAGTGCACATGGTGCGACTTCCGCGCCGTCTGCGATGTCCGCATCGACACGATCATGCAACGCAAGGCGGAAGACCCGCGCGCGACCGCGTACGCCGCAATGAAGGAGCTGCAATGAGCGCCTTCACTCCGGCCGACGAGACGGAACGCGAGCAGATCCGCACGCTCCTCGACGAGAACATGTGCGTCGAGGCGGGCGCCGGCACCGGCAAGACGACCGTGCTCGTCGCGCGCATCGTCAACATTCTCGCCAGTGGCAAGGCGAACGTCCGCGAGCTTGCTGTGATGACGTTCACCGAAAAGGCTGCAGCCGAACTGGCGAGCCGCGTTCGGAGTGGCCTCGAGACATCACTCACCGCGGCGGGTGCTGGCCCGGTGGAACACGCGCGCATCGCCGAGGCGCTGCGCGACCTCAACCACGCGCACATCGAGACGATCCATGCGTTCGCGTCGGGACTGCTGCGCGAACGCCCGGTCGAGGCCGAGCTCGACCCCGGCTTCGAGGTACTGGACGATCTGCCAGCGCAGCTTGAGTTCGAGCAGCAGTACGGCGACTGGCTGACCGCGCAGATGGCGCAGGAGCCCGCGCCCGAAGTGCTCGTCGATGCGCTCAACCTCGGCCTGGAGCTGCGGAATATCCGCGAGGCCGCCGACCAGCTCAACAACCATCGCGAACTGTTGCCGCTCGCCGGATACGACAGCCACGACCTCGATGTCAACGCCGTGCTCGATCGTCTGACGCAGGCCGCCGCAGACCTCGAGACCGTGAGTGCGCACGTAAAAGACCTCAACGACAAGGGCTATGTCCAGACGCTCTCGCTCGCGGAGCGGCTCGCAGAACTGATCGCGCTCCGCGGCTACGATGCGGCGGCCCGGCGGACGATCGTGCTCTTCGACAAGATCAATCGCATCTCGGGCGATCAGTCAAAGTGGGTCGCGGGAAAATGCCGTGAAATGAAAGGGATCGTCGGCAGCATCGCCGACGAGATCGAGGGCGCGCGGGCGGCGATGCGCGAGCGGGCGACAGCCGAACTCGTGCTCTGGCTGCAGGACTTCGTCATCGGGTACGCCGACCACCGGAAGCAGGCAGGGAAGGCCGACTTCAACGATCTGCTGATCTGGGCGCGCGATCTTCTCCGCGACAAGCCACACGTCCGCACCTACTTCCAGTCGAAGTTCAAGTGCGTCCTCGTCGATGAGTTCCAGGACACGGATCCCCTGCAGGCCGAGATCGTTGTCGCGCTCTGCGCCGACGGCGAGATGCCGCGCGACTGGCGCCGCACGTCGCTGCGCCCCGGCAGTCTGTTCGTCGTGGGCGACCCGAAGCAGTCGATCTAT
>JANPBN010000386.1:0-2434 GCA_031430415.1 Dehalococcoidia bacterium | reverse complement strand
GCGCGCTCGATGCCGTTGCCATCGGCGACCATGGTCTTCTCGGCGGCGGGGGAGTGCACGAGGAGCACATCGGCATCGCCGCGAGCGCCCTGCTCGATCGCGGCGCCGGAGCCGACGGCGACGACCTGGACGTCGTATCCGTACTCTGCCTCGAACATGGGCACGAGTTCATCGAGCAGGCCGGAGTCTTGCGTGCTGGTGGTGCTCGCGAGTATGAGCCTGCCGCTGGCCTTCGTGACGGCGGGAGTTGGGGCGGCGGTCGCCGCGCTGGTGGTGGGCGTCGCGGCGGTCTTGTTGTCGTCGCCGCCGCACGCCCAGGCCGCAAGGGCGAGAATGATGAGCGGGCCGACGAGCAGCCATCGTCTGTGCATGGGGAGAGTCTCCTTCCAAATCGCTATGCCACTCGGAGCATAACGAGCCCGCCCGGCTGGTGGAAGGGGATCAGCTGCGCGTTGGGCCGAAGATGCGGGCGAAGTCGGCGGCGAGGTCGCGCTCGGCATTGTCGCGGAACTCGCGGAACAGCCGCACGAGGCGCTTGCCGTCAGCGGTGAGGCGCGAGCCGCCGCCACCGACGCCGCCCGCGGCGCTCTCGACGAGTTTCACTCCGAGGTTGCGCTCGATCTCCTTGAGTTTGCCCCAGGCGCGGCGGTAGGAGAGGTGCATGAGCGTGGCGGCTTCGGAGAGCGAACCGGTCTCGTCGATGTGTTCGAGGAGTTGCACGCGGTAGTCGCTCAGGACAAGGCGGCCTTCATGTTCGATCCAGAGTTTGGAGCGCGGTTCCATCGCCGCATGGTACGGCGAGCGGCGGCGTCGCAGAAGCGGTGAGGAGCTGCGAGGGTTCGGCGAGGGAGAAAAATATTCCCGCCGAAGGGGGCGGCGGGGAGCGTCCCTGCTGAGACGCCACGATCCCTTCGGCGGGTGCGGCTAATGACATGGATGGTAAACCCGCGAGCGAACTACGCGCGGGTTTCTTATGTGTATTTTCGGAATTGTTGAGATGTTGCGGCGAGGTCGGTCAGGCTGCCTTGCGTGCGTCGAGCTCGTCGATGGTGGGGAGCGGCTCGGCATCGCTAGTCGCGGCGAGTTCGCCGCTGGCGAATTGACGGAGGAGGAGCGTGGTGACGGCTGCTACGAGCACGCCGAGAGCGATGAAGAGTGTCATGCTGGCCTCGCGGTGTCCTGTCGTCGCGGTGTCAAGAGGGGGGTGGTTTTGGCCCCTGACGGTTGGGGCCTCCACCACGAATCGTCCGCCTGGGAGAAGGCGTACGGGCGGCAACCGGGGAGTGCTGCCGCCCGTCGCACCTACTTCTTCGCCGCCGGCTTGCGAGCCGTGGTCTTCTTGGCGACCTTCTTCTTGGCCGCCGGTCGGGACTTCGCCGCTGCAGCCTTTGCGGGCTTGCGCGCGGCCGGCTTCTTCGCGACAGCCTTCTTGGCGGCCGGCTTCTTCTTCGCGACAGCCTTCTTGGCTGCCGGCTTCTTCGCGACGGCCTTCTTGGCGGCCGGCTTCTTCGCTGCCGGCTTCTTCTTGGCTACGGCCTTCTTGGCCGCCGGCTTCTTCTTGGCTGCCGGCTTCTTCGCTGCCGGCTTCTTTGCGGTTACAGCCATGCGTTCCTGCCTCCTGTCTTCCTTGACCTTTTGTTGCTCCTACCGTCTAGGAGCAGCCACTCGTGCTACCGCAGTTTTCACAGCGGTAACACGTCCCCGACCGGATCATGATCCACCCGCAGTTCGCGCAGGCGGGGGCATCGGCGTGCCCGTTCGCGCGCGGTGCGCGGTAGACCAGCGGCACGGCATCGCTGGCAGCAGCCGCGGTTCCGTGCCCGTTCCCACTGGCGCTCGGTGCGATGGTTCCTTCCATCGGTAGCGGGTATTGCCCCGCCGCGAGCGCGGCCTTGATCTCCGGCGTCAAGACGCCGACTTCGTACGCTTCCTGCGCCGACATGTAGTGGCTCGCGAGCCAGCGGAAGACGTAGTCGATGATGGATTGCGCGACCGGGATGTCGCGGTTTTCGGTGCGGCCCATGGGCTCGAAGCGCATGTGGCTGAAATTCCGCACGAGATCCTGAAGCGGAACGCCGTACTGTAGGGCGTAGGAGATCGCGCGTCCGAAGGCCTCCATGAGACCGCTGACGGTCGACCCCTGCTTTGCCATGGAGAGGAAGATCTCGCCGGGCGTGCCGTCATCGTAGAGGCCGACGGTGATGTAGCCGTCGTGGCCCTCGATGCAGAACTTGTGCGTGATCGAGGCGCGGGTATCGCTCATCTTGCGGCGGATCGGCTTGGCCTCGGCGGTCTCCGGCGATGCGTCCCGGGCCTTGTCCTTGCTCGTGGACAGAGGCTGGACGGTCTTGGAACCATCCCGGTAGATGGCGATGGCCTTGACGCCGTGGCGCCAGGCCTCGATGTACGTGTCGGCGACATCGTCGACGGTGGC
>JANPBN010000385.1:0-1937 GCA_031430415.1 Dehalococcoidia bacterium | reverse complement strand
GCCGGTGGTGACGATGATGCGCCGGCGGCCGGACGCGACAGCACCGTGCTGACGATCGCACGCGTCGTCTTCGGCGAAGACGGCATGAGCGTGTCCGCAGCGCCCACGGTCGAGGTTGTGGAGATCTACGTGTGGACCGGCGAGCCGCACGAACGGCTACTGCCGCAACTCGCGGATCTGTTGCGCAACACCTGGCACGTCGCTCACGTCGCCGTCGACGCCACCGGCCTCGGCGAAACGATGGCACGGTTGCTGGCGACGGCGCTCCCGTCCGGCTGCGTCGACCCGGTCAAGTTCACGAGCGAGAGCAAGTCGCAGCTCGGCTTCGGGCTGCTCGCCGCGGTGAACAGCGGCCGGCTCAAGGTATTCCGCGGCGACGGCTCGCCAGAACATCGCGAACTGATGCACCAGGCGGAGCGGGCGCGCGTCGCCTACCGCCCGAATCGCACGATGAACTTCTTCGTCGATCCGGCGGAGGGCCACGACGATGCGCTCGTCAGCATCGCGCTGCTCGGGCGGGCCGCGCGGGACAGCGCACCACGGCGTGCGAGGGGCCGTGTCCGGTCGATGTGATCCGTTGAGCGGGCAAGGCGAGCGGGCATGGACAGAGGTGGAGAGACGTGGTTGCCCTGAGGACCGATACCCCGCCGCGTCGCGCTCCAGTGCGCCTGCGGCTCATCGTCGCCGATGCCGCCGAGCTGGTCCGGGCCGATGCGCTGCCGGAACACACCGACTACCGCGACACGGGCTGCGAGCTCTCGACGAGCTGCCTCGGCTGCCCTCTGAGTCGCTGCAAGTACGACGTGTCCATCGGTCCGCGCAAGCTTGCCGTCGAGCCGCGAGATCGCGAGATCGCCTACATCCGCCGGCAGTACCACGCCCCCATCACGATGCTCGCGTCGGGTTACGGCCTCACCCGCCGCACGATCTTTCGCATCCTGCGAGAGCAAGCGGCCCTGCGGAACGTCAGCGGAAAGCCGCGACAAGCCCACAGCTGACGGCTCGATCAGCGACCAGTGCTACCCCCGCGAAGCGTGCGGGCGACCAGACACCAGGAGCCCAGAACATGACCGAGCCCACCCTTCCCCAGCAGCTGCGACAAATCGATGGTGACCGCATGCGCCGGTACGCCGAGCACCTGGCGTTCTACGCCGGCGACCAGTGGCCGCCGACAATGCGCCGCCAGAACCGCCGCCTCGTCTTCAACTACGCCAAGGCGATCGTCGACAAGACGGCGTCGTACCTGCTCAGTGGCCTCAACATCGCCGCCGACCCGGCGGATGACACCGCCGAGGCAGCGGTGCGGGCGCGCGATACCGAACGCGTACTCGCGCGCGTGTATGACGAGAACCAGCTCGATCAGCTCGACTTCGACAACGAGGTCGATGCGTCGATCCTGGGCGATGCCGCGTACAAGGTCACGTGGGACGCCGACGAGCACCGCGTCCGCGTCACTGCGCCCGATGTGCAAGGCCTCTTCGCGTGGCACGCCGGCGACGACGTCTCGCGCGTGTGGCGCGTCGCCAGCCGCTACCGCATCGATGCAGAGTCGGCGAAGGCGATGTACGGCATCGCTGCGCCAAAGACGACACGCGCCCGCACCGCCGGCCGCCCCTCAAGCGGCGTCGAGATCGTCGAGGTGTGGACAGCCGAGGCGTTCGAGCTGTACGCCGATGGTGTTCGCATCGACGCGCGCGACAACCCGTATGGCTTCATTCCGTTCGTCATCTACCCGAACCTGCGCCAGCCGAAGCAGTTCTGGGGCGCATCGGACCTGCCGCCGATCGTCGAGCCACTGCGCGAGCTGAACCGCGCCCTGACGCAGCTCTCGATGATCCTCGAGCTCAGCGGCAACCCGATCGCCGTCCTCGAGAACGTCAGCGAATCGACAGACATCGCCGTGATGCCCGGCGCCGTCTGGGAGATCCCGGAGCGGG
>JANPBN010000384.1:0-5108 GCA_031430415.1 Dehalococcoidia bacterium | reverse complement strand
AGCACGTTCGCCGAGCCGGTCACCTTGAAGTCGCTTTCTGACACCTCCACCGTCTCGTCGACGTCCGTGCCGATGTGCTCGGCGCGCACGCGAACGAGGATCGCCCGCGTCCCCGCCTTGGGTGTCGATGGGAAGTCGCTCAGGCCCGCGAGCCGCGCACCGGCATCGAGATCCGCGTCCAGCACCGTGATGCGCAGGCTACCCGTCTCGACGCTGTCGCCCAGCTCCGCCGGCTCCGCGCGCGACGAGCCGGGCCCCGTCGCCGGCGTCGCGTCGTCGTCGTCCGTGGAGAAGCCTGTGTCGCACGGTGCATCGTCGTCCGTGCTCCACTTCCATGCGCCGTCCTCGTACACCCAGAAGTCGCCCAGGTCGCCGCTGCCGCCCTCATCGAACGCCTCGCCCTTGATCGAACCCCTCGATGTGACGAACGCCTTCCCGTCCTCGAAGCGAATGGAGTCGATCGTCACGTCGATGTCGTCTTCATCCAGATCGCCGAGGAATGCCTTCACCAGCGCCATGAGGCCGATGAAGTCGGACAGTGGACACGCGTCCTTGAACGCCTGCGACGCGTACCCGTACGCATCGACGCCGCCCCCCGCAAAGATCGCCTTCGCCGCCTTCGGGAACGTCTCGCGCAACTCGTCCTCGTGCTCGCTGATGTCGCCGCTGTCCGGCGCCCTGGTCCGCGTCGCCGCCGGCGTGGACTCGGCGTCAGGCGTCGGGTCGCCGCCGGATGCGTCGTCATCACCGCCACATCCCGCGAAGGCGGCGGCCACAAGGACCGATGCTGAGATAGCAAGCAGGCGAATGCGCACGGTACCCCCTCTAGTCTGCGACGCGACACGTCGTAGTCTAAGCTTCGCCCGTCCGTACGTGCATCTGTAGCGGCCGCCTCCCTCGTTGATGCTCACGAAACAGAACCCCTCTCCGCCGGAGAGGGGTTCTGCGCAACGTCACTTCGCGTCCGGCCTCAGCTTCCCGCTACGGACACGGACCGAATCGTTGTGCAATCTGGCTCAGGTCCGTGGCGTTGATGTTCCCGTCCTTCGTGATATCGAATGCCACCAGGTACAGCGGGCCAGCGGCAGGGCCAAAGTGTTGCGCCACCTGGCTCAGATCGGTCGCGCTCACCGTCAAGTCGCCGTTCACCGAGGCGATCTCGCGCCCGTCGCCGCAGCCGTCACCGTCCGTGTTCGTGCTGAGGGACGACGTTCCGTAGTAGCAGAACTCACGCGAATCCGTCACACCGTCGAGATCCGCATCGCCGGCGACGGCGCAGCCCGCCGGTGCCGCGTTGATCACATTCGGATTCGTCCCCAGTCCGCACTCGGCCCGATCGAGTATGCGGTCGCCGTCCGTGTCGCGGCGCAGCGGATTGGTCGGCCCCGTTGCCGACGGGCACCCTGGGGTTGGCAGCACCAACTCGTCCGTGTCCAGCAGACCATCATTGTCGTCGTCCGTGTCGCCGCATTCGTCGCCGACCGTGTCGCTGTTCGGCCACGTGAAGTCGTCGAACGCCTTCGTCGGCGGCAGGTCGATCCAGTTTTCGTCGTGGTGGTAGCCATAGCCGTTCGCCGCATTGCGTGGCGAAGGGCATACGAGGCCGAAGTCCGCCGCCGTGTTGTCGGTGTCGGAGAGGCGCGTCAGGCTGTTGAGGCCATCCCCGAGCCCGAACGGAGTCGCCGGCCCGAAGCGAATGTTCGCGTTCGTGTATCCGCCGTACGGCACGCAGTCGACGTAGTTGGTCGGCACTGCCGGATCCCAGACAGGCGGATCCGGCGGGATGACGCCCGGCGCGCCCCAGCAGAGCATTCCGGTAGCAGGCAAGGCCACCGGCGGGAACGTGAAGTCCGGTGTCATGCCCGACGCCGCGGCGAATCCAGTCGAAGCCATGATCCAGCGCCCGCCGCTCGTCGCGTTCGGCTCGTTGGTCGGCACGAGCAGGATCACGCCGAAGAACGAGCCATCGGCGTTCCACGCGCTCAGCCGCGAGTTCGACACCAGGTTCTGGCCACCGGCCAGCATCCGAATCTCGACGAACTGCAGGCTCGGGTCGGCGCCGCGGCCAAACTGCACTTCATCGATCACCGCAAAGTGGAACAGTGCGTCGGCCCGCCGCGGCTCGCGCCCTGCGACGACGAGCACCGTGCATGCGATCAGCACCGCCGCACCGAGTTTCAAGATTGTCCCGCAGCGCGCGCGCGCACTCGAAGTTCCGAATAGGAACGCCATGGTTGGACTCCTGCGAGGGTTACACCCATCCCGGGGATCGCGCGCGGGGACTACCTGCATTGTACGCCTATCGTCCTCAATTGGATTCTCCGTGCACCCGATTCTCCGGCCTATTGCCCAAGATTGACGGATCCGTCCGATGCCACGCGCCGAACCTTTGCGCCCCTGGCGCGTTTGCGCTCAAATCAATGCTCTGAGCCCCGCACACCAGGAGCCACAACCATGCCTCGACCGCTCGATGGCGTCCGCGTACTCGACTTCACCGTCTTTCAGCAGGGGCCCCAGGCCACCCTCGTCATGGCCGACATGGGCGCCGACGTCATCAAGATCGAGGTGCCAACATTCGGCGATTTCGGGCGGCTGCTGCAGATGTTCGGCGAGCATCGCGTCAGCGCCTACCACCTCGCCCACAGCCGCGGGAAGCGCAGTCTCACCCTCAACCTCAAGAACGAGGCGGCGGTCGATGTCGTTCGACGCCTCATCCCGGACGCCGATGTCATGGTGCACAACTTCCGTCCCGGCGTCATGGAGCGCCTTGGCCTCGGCTATGAGCCGGTGCGGGCGATCAACCCGCGCATCATCTACGCGCACGCCTCCGGCTGGGGCGCGAAGGGCCCCAAGGCCACCCACCCGGCCTTCGACATCGCAGCGCAGGCCCGCGCCGGGCTGATGTCGATGACGGGCGAGGACGGCGGCGGACCGCTGCCGGCTGGCGTCGCGATCGCCGACTACATCGGCGCCATGAACCTCGCGACCGCCGTCATCGCCGCGCTGTACTCGCGCAGCCAGACGGGCATCGGCCAGAAGGTCGAGACCTCCCTCTTCGGGTCGATGATCGCCGCACAGGCGTGGGAACTGCAGACGTACATCATGGGACGCCGCCGCCGTCGCGCCGGTCGCGGCCACGCCTACCTCCCGACGATCTGGCGCACCTTCGAGACCGCCGATGGCTGGGCCGTCGTGGGTGGCGTCGGCGATGACCGCTGGCCCGCGTTCTGCGCCGCCGTCGCCATGCCCGAACTCGAGCACGACGAGCGTTTCGCCAACGGCCTCTCCCGCGCCGTGAACATACTCACGCTCTACGAACTGCTCGACGACAAGTTCCTCGGCAAGACGACAGCCGAGTGGATCGCCGTCCTCGAGGCGCACGACATGATCTGCGCTCCGGTGCAGGACTACGAAACCCTGCTCTCCGATCCGCAGGCCCTCGAGAACGGCTACGTCATCGACATCGACCACCCGTCCGCCGGTCCGATGCAGGCCGTCGGCTTCCCATGGCGCTTCAGCGAAACCCCCGCCGAAGCCGCCCCCGCCGCCCCCGAACTCGGCCAGCACAGCGAAGAGATCCTCCTCGAAGCCGGCTACACCTGGGACCAGATCGCCGCCCTCCGCGACTCCGGCGCCGTCTGACAATCGCAACCGCAATGCCCGCCTGCCACCAAAACCCGTAGGGGCTTAGCTTGCTAAGCCCGTCTCTCGCCCAGCACCGCGCTGCCCCCGCTAAGCGTGTGGGCGATCCTCCTCGCCGCCGGCTGCTCCTGCGACCAAGCTCGCCGTCGCCCTCCTCGCGGTCGTCGCGATCTGACAATCGCAACCGCAATGCCCGCCCAGCACCAAGAGCCGTAGCGGCTTAGCTTGCTAAGCCCGTCTCGCGCCCAGCACAGCGCTGCCCCCGCTAAGCGTGTGGGCGATCCTCCCCGAGGCTACTCCTGGGACCAGCTCGCCGCCCTCCGCGAATCCGGCGCGATCTGATGGGTTGCTCCTAACCGAGCCCCGCCCAGCGCCCACCAGCCGTAGGGGCTTAGCTTGCTAAGCCCGTCTCTCGGCCAGCACAGCGCTGCCCCCGCGAAGCGTGTGGGCGATCCTCCTCGCCGCCGGCTACTCCTGCGACCAAGATCGCCGCCCTCCGCGACTCCGGCGCCGTCTGAGCGCCGGAAACTGCAATGGTTCGCCCGCCTCCAAAGGCCGTAGGGGCTTAGCTTGCTAAGCCCGTCTCGCGCCCAGCACAGCGATGCCATCTCGCCCACCCCCGAATTGCCCCGCCCCGATCCCCCTGCTACCATGCCAGCGCAGAGGGGTGAGGGCCGGGAGCAAGCCACGGGGCCTCCGTTGCCGGTTCCCTACACGTCACTGAGGAGCACTGTCCTTACGGGCAGGAGGTATGTGTGCTCCCATCGATGCGCGAGAAGTGCGGCATTTTCGGCGTCTATGCGCCGGGTGAAGAAGTCGCACGCATCACCTTCTTCGGCATCCACGCCCTGCAACATCGCGGGCAGGAGAGCGCCGGAATCGCCACATCCAACTCCCGCACCCTCTACCTCAAGACCGGCATGGGCCTCGTCTCGCAAGTCTTCGATGAAGACGACCTGAGCTACCTTCCCGGCACTTTCGCCATCGGCCACACCCGCTACTCCACGACCGGCGCAAGTCACCTCGACAACGCACAGCCGTTGCGCGTCAGCGGCCCGAACGGCGAACTCGCGCTCGGTCACAACGGCAACATCGTGAACGCCGCCATCCTTCGCGAAGAGTTGGCGCGCGACGGCGTCCAGTGCGCCACCGGCAGCGACACCGAGGTCGTCGCGCAGATGCTCGTCCACGCGCCCGGCGCCGACTGGCGCGAGCGCTGGAGCCATGTGATGCGCAAGCTGAATGGGGCCTACTCGCTCGCCGTCATCACGCCCGATGCGCTGATGATCGCCCGCGATCCGATGGGCAACCGCCCGCTGTGTCTCGGCCGCCTCGGCAACGGATGGGTCGCCGCTTCCGAGAGCTGCGCGTTTGACCACCTGGGCGCGACCTTCATCCGCGAAGTTGAGCCCGGCGAAGTCATCTACATCGACGCCGAGGGCTTGCAGTCGTTCCATCCGGTCGAG
>JANPBN010000383.1:0-3087 GCA_031430415.1 Dehalococcoidia bacterium | reverse complement strand
ACCCGCCGCACTGGAACATCCTCGCGCTGCCCAACGAACCCGACGACATCGCATTCGTCGGCGCCTTGCTCGACGATCTCGAGACCCGCCTCTGCGTCGATGCATCGAGCATCTTCGCTGCGGGCATGTCGAACGGCGCAGGCTTCTCCGCCCGCCTCGCCTGCGCGATGCCCGAACGCCTCGCCGCGATCGCCGTCGTCGGTGCATTCATCTACCCGCGAGCGTGTAGCGCCACCGGCGCGGTCGCCCCGACCGGCACGGTCGCCGTGATCGGCTTTCACGGCACCGCCGATCCTTGCGTGCCGTACGAGGGCGGCCAGTCGAAGTGCGGCGCCCCGCTTCCCGTGCCAGTCGTCGAGGATGCCGCGAAATCCTGGGCCAGGCACAACGGCTGCAATACCGAACCCGCGCGAACGACCATCACGGAGCACGTCCGTGCCACCACCTACAGCGAGTGCGATGCAGAAACGGCCGTCGTGCTCTACACGATCGATGGCGGCGGACACACCTGGCCCGGCTCCGTCGATGTCGCCCGCCTCGGTCCGACCACGCAAGAGATCGATGCCACCGACCTCATTTGGGCATTCTTCGCCACCCGCCACGTCCGATACTGACACCATGAGCGCCGACACGCCCGACACGCACCCGCGCCTTCACGTATTCCTCGCCAGCGATGCACCGCTCGGCGTCGTGCTGCGTCGCGGGCCGAGCGCATGGTCACGCATGAGCCTCTGGCACACCGACACCGATGCCATCGAGCACGGCCAGTGGATCGCCGGCCACGTGTACGAACGCAGGTGCGACATCTCGCCCGATGGCGCGCTCTTCGCCTACTTCATCTTCAAGGCGACCGGCGGCCCCGATGTGAGTGTCGATTCGTGGCTCGCCGTCAGCCGGCCGCCGTGGTTCTCCGCCCTCGCGCTCTGGGAGGTCGGCACCACCTCCTGCAGCGGCGGCCTCTTCATGGACGCCCACACCCTCCGCCTCGGCGGCATGACCGACACGCCATCGATCGGCGCGCTGCCACCGTGGCTGGGGCTCACGAGCGAGCTGCCACCCTACGCGGCGTCGACGCCCGAGTGGACGAGCCGGCATGTGTACTTCAACCGACTGTTGCGCGATGGCTGGATCCCCGTGCCATCCATCGATGCGTCCGAGCCGTCATGGGAACGCCGCGAACCGAACGGTGCGCGAGTGCTCTCGATGCACACGCTTCCGAGCGCATCATTCGGGACGCACGGCGAGCGCCACGCACTCGAGTTCGGATTGCAGAGCGAAGGCGACATCACGCCACTCGGCCGTGCGACATGGGCAGACTGGGATCATCGCGGGCGTCTGATCGTCGCACGCGAAGGACGTCTCATCGAAGACCTGGGTCACGGCGAAGAGCGCGAGATCTGCGACTTCGACGACCAGTCCCCCGACCCGCAGCCCTCACCGCCCGAAGCGCACACATGGCCGTCTGTGGCGAAGCGCTGAGCGCTACCGAGGAGACGGCCCTGACAAGGCGCAGTTTGCCGTGCACATGCATTCGTCCGGTCCGACTGCCCCCAGGGACTAGAAGACGAGTCCGTGTCGCTCGATCAGCGCACCGGTAACCTCGAAGTCGGCGTCACAGCCATAGCGTGCCGCGATAGCGACCATCGCCTCTGGGTCAAGCGCGTCGCCCAGGAGATGCATCTCCCGGAACGCCTTCTCGAAACCGCCGGGTGAAATGATCTCAAGGATGCGGGCGGGGCCGTCGCCGGCGTTCCAGAACGTGTGCCACTGTCCGCGCGGCTTGAAGACGAGGTCGCCCACTTCGGCGAAGACCTCGTCGTCACCCAGGCGTGCGCCCAGACGGCCCTCCAGAACGAAGCTGTACTCGTCCTCGCGGCTATGACGATGCATCGGTGCGGCCAGGGTCTTTGGCGGCATCAGGTGCTGCAGCAGCGCAAAGCCGCCTCCCGACTCGTCGCCGTCGATCATGAAGCGATCGCGAACCGCCTCCATCGCCCCGAACACGTCGCCTTCGCCGAACCGCAGGATGCGCACACTCGTCGCCGCTCGGTCAATGTCAGTCATGTCGATCCCCTCTCCCTCCGAAACCCGGTTACTTCCGAGCGTAAGGCGCGGGGGCGACCGCACCTAGTGCAAGATCTGGACTGGCCGGCGCCTTGCTACAATCGCGTCGCTATGTATGAATACGCCAACTACTGCCCCGTCGCGGCCACAACGAGCGTCATGGGCGACTACTGGACGCCGCTGATCGTCAGGGAGCTGCTGTACGGCACGGTCAGGTTCAATCAGCTCGCGCGGAACCTGCCGTCGATTTCACGCAGCCTTCTCTCGGACCGCCTTCGCAAGCTGGAGCGCGCCGGCGTCGTCGAGCGCGAGCGCACCGCGCCGAACGCGACGTCGTACAGCGTGACGCCCGCCGGACGCGACCTGCAGCATCTCATCGACGCGATGAACGAATGGGGCACCCGCTGGGGTCACCGCGATGCCAATCCACAAGACCTCGATCCTGTCCTGACCATCTGCATGATGAAGGACCGTATGCGATCCGACGAACTCCCCGACGCCCGTGTCGTCGTCGAAGTGGTGGCGACGGGGAAGGGCGAGGGCCGCGCGTGGCTCGTCTGTGAGGGTCGCGGTGTGGCGATGTGCTTCGAGCCGCCCGGATTTGACGTCGACCTGTGGGTCCGCGGCGCTGCTCAGACGCTCTACGCGATATGGCTCCAGGGCTCGACGATGGACGCGGCGCTGCGGCGAAACGACATCGAGGTGGATGGCCCCCCGCACCTCGTCAGGGCATTCGCGCGATGGTTCGACGGCGCAGTCGCGGATCGGTAGAGCGGCCCTCGTTCCCATCCAGCCAGCATCCCTCGACATCGGGCCACGTCCATGGCGGCAACCCCCGGCAGCCGCGGTGCCACCGAGCAATACACGTCTGTGACGCCTGCGGCGCCCCTCGCGGCATCGCCGCGCAGACCCTACGCTGTCCCCGCACTGAAAGGACACCCCATGACCAAGATGAAGTTCGGCCTCCAGACCAGCCTCAACAACGTCGAGTGGCGAGAGATCGCCGACCTCTGGCGCTTCCTC
>JANPBN010000382.1:0-4537 GCA_031430415.1 Dehalococcoidia bacterium | reverse complement strand
CTTGAGGCGACGACGAGCGACTGGGACCGCGAGAAGCTGCAGGAGCGCCTGGGCAAGATCGCCGGTAGCGTCGCGGTCATCAAGGTGGGCGCGGCGACGGAAGTCGAGCTGAAGGAAAAGAAGCACCGTGTTGAGGACGCGCTGTCGGCGACGCGCGCCGCGGTCGAAGAAGGCATCGTTTCGGGCGGAGGCGTGGCGCTGATCAACGCGCTGCCGGCGCTCGACAAGGTGAAGCTGGACGGCGACGAGATGACCGGCGTGGTCATCCTGCGACGCGCACTTGAGGAGCCGCTACGGCGGATCGCGATCAACGCGGGCAAGGACGGCTCGGTGATCGTGCAGCAGGTGAAGGCGCTGAAGCTCGGCGAAGGCTACGACGCCGCGAAGGACGAGTTCGGCAACATGATGGCCAAGGGCATCATCGACCCGCTCAAGGTGACACGTGCTGCGCTCGAGAACGCGATCTCGATCGCCGGGATGGTGCTGACGACGAACTGCCTGGTCACCGACCTGCCCGACAAGAGCGGCGGCGGTGGCATGCCGGGCGGCGCGCCCCCGATGTACTAGATTCGACTGCGATGCGCGGCCGCGGCCGCGCATCGCTTTGCCCGCCCAGATACAGAGGAAGCAGGATATGTTCACAGAAAACGGACTGCTCGTGGATATCGGCGAGGTTCAGCACATTGTTGCGAAGGCGGACGTCTTTACGATCGCCTTCCGGCTGTTCCCGGAGCGGCTGCTGATCGACACGCGCTATGACGCAAGCGATCCGCAGGGGCCTTCGGGGATGCCGATGGTGGCGATCGTCGATCCGGTGGAGTCGGTGGAGGAGCGGTACTTCTGGCTCGGACGGCACCGGCCTTCGCTGGGCAGCCCTGATTCGTTCATGTTCTTCTACTGGCCTCACAGCGTCGGCTACCTCGAAGAGAGCGGCGTCTGGGCGGCTGTGCGGGAACGCCTGCTGGTGTCCCGCTTCCAGGGAGCAGCGGATACGTGCGATGCGGCAGTACGCGACCTGCTGAGCCGCGAACGGGCCGCGACGGTCGACGCGATCAGGGGTGACCGGTACAAGACCATCTGGGCGGCGCCGCGCTAGTCCGCCAAGCCACGCAAGACCAGTACAGAACGCCGGGCGATTCATCGCCCGGCGTCTTGCGTGAAGCGCCCGGCTGATGCAGGATGCAGCGTGCATCAATGCACCACACTCAACGACTCAGGAGGAGCGATATGAAGCTGGCCAAGTGGCTCGTTCCCGTGGCGATCGCGATCGTCGCCGGGAGCATGTTCGGCATTACGCAAACGACGGCGAAGGAAGGTGACCAGACGGTCATCGCAGGTGGGCTGGACAACCCGCGGGGCATCAAGATGGGGCCGGACGGCATGCTGTACGTCGCCGAGGCAGGCACGGGCGGCACCATCGACGTCGGAGAGCTCGGGACGAGCGGCCTGAGCGGACGGATCACGAAGATCAATCCGACGACGGGCGCCAAGACGGTCCTGGTGGACGAGCTGCCCTCGAACGAACTCGACGCGGAGATTGGCGATGCGGTAGGCCCAGCGGATGTCGGGTTCATCGGGTCGAAGCTGTACTACCTGCAGACGCATGGTGGCGAGGTCTACGGCTTTCCGGACACGCCGACCGGCATCTACGAGGTGAAGGCTGACGGCACGACGGAACTCGTGGCCGACATCGGCGAATACAACCTGGCCAACGTGCCGCCGGCGATCGAGGATGGCTCGCAGGAAGACATCGAGCCGGGTGGTAACCCCTACTCGATGGTCGTGAAGAACAACGTGTTCTACGTCGTCGACGCGAACCACAACCGCGTGCTGCGCGTGACGCCGTCGGGCGACATCAGCATCACGGCGCAGTTCGCGGATCACCCGGTGCCAACGGGCATCACGTTCCGCGCATCGGGCGGACCGTTCTACGTGTCGTCGCTCGGGGTGTTTCCGTTCCTCGACGACGACGGCAACGTCTACTCGGCGTCGACGTCGGGCAACATTGCGGAGACCGCCGACGGCATGGGCTCGCTGATCGATGTCGAGGTCGGACCGGGCGACAATCTCTACGCATTGAGCTTCGCGACGCAGAACCCTTCAGGCGATCCGGCGCCGTGGAACTTCTTCTCCGGCCGCATCGGCAAGGTGAACGCGGATGGTTCGATCACGCCAGTCGTCGAGGGACTGTCATTCCCCGGTGGCATGCTGTTCGTTGGCGACACGGCGTACATCACCAACAACGGCCTGAGCGCGCTTGCGCCGGGTGAAATCGTGAAGATCGTGAACTTCTCGCAGCAGTCGGTAGCAGCAGCGACGGCGACGCCGGCAACGCAACCGACGACCGCCCCGGTTGCTACGGCGACGCGCCCGGTCGGCATCACCGCTCCGGACACGGGTAGCGGCGGCTACGGCGACAGCGATGGGACGCCCATCGTGGCGATTCTCGTGCTGCTCGCGGCGGTCGTGGCTCTCGGTACCGGTGGTACGGTCGCGGCGCGCCGCGGCGGCAAGTAGCGTCATTCCGGAGTTGCATCCGATCGGAGGGGCCGGCAGCAGTGCCGGCCCCTCCGGCTTTGACGAGGACATACAGCGGGGAGGAAGCTGACGATGAGCACGCGACGAGGGCGGTGGCTCCGGGCGATGAGCGTACTGGGCGCGGTGGTGCTGGTCAGCGCGTGCGGGCGCGGAGACGATGGCGATGAGGGCGTCGTGGCATCGCCGACGGGCGTGGCGTCGTCGGCAACGGCGACACGCGCGGTGACGACGACACCGTCCGCAGGGGCAACAGCAGCGCCGACGGAGAGCGCCCCGGCGACGACGCCAGTAGCCGCGAGCGCGACGCCGCAGGCCGCCGCAACCAAGCCGCCGGTTCCGACAGCGCCGCCCGCCGCAACAGCGGTGCCGACGAAGGCGCCGGTTGGGTCATCGATCACGGTCGTTGGATTCGATTTGAAGTTCTCACCGACGTCGCTACGAGCGCAGGCGAACGCGCCGATCACGGTGACGCTCGACAATCAGGACGTGGGCGTGCAACACGACATCGAGTTCTACAACAGCGGCGGTGGCCGCGTCGGCGGGACGGAGCTCGTGCTTGGGCCGGCCACGATCTCGACGACGTTCACGGTGACGCCCGGGGTGTATCCATTCAAGTGCTCGGTACATCCGCAGGTGATGCGGGGTGTGCTGACGGCGGAATAGAGGCGGTTTTCGATGCTGTGAAGAGGGCGGCGCTCGCGAGCCGCCCTCTTCGCGTCCCGGCATGTCGGCGGTATGCTGGCCTACGGAGGGTGCGATGGTGTCACACGAGACGATGCGAGGTGTGCTCGAGGAGCACGTGGCAGCAGAGAACGCGCACGATCCGGCGCGGGTGCTGGCGACGTACGCATCGGCCGGCGCTGCGTTTGAGGACGTGCCCGCCGGCGTGCGCCATTCGGGCGACGCGGAGATCGTGGCGAACTACCGGCACCTTTGGGACGGCTTCCCCGGCCTCGTGCGGAGGATCGACCGCTGGACGTTCGGCGACAACGCCTGCGTCATCGAACTGACGCTGAGTGGCACGCACGACGGACCGTATCGCGGCATCGCCCCGACGGGGCGTGCGGTGGCGCTGCGGATCATCGCGCACTTCGCGTTCGATGACGATGGGCGGATCACGCAGGAGACGGCGTACTACGACGCGCTCACGTTCCAGCGCCAGCTAGGGCTCGGGCGTGAGCGCCGTGCTTCGGGCGAGTAGGGTAGCCGCATGAAACTGACGAGCCGCGGCGAGCTCGCGCTCAAGGCCGTGCTGGAACTGGCGAAAGCGGAACAGACGGAGTCGCCCGGCCTCTCGGCGGCCGAGATCGCGCGGCGTTGCAACGCATCGGTGAAGTTCCTGGAGCAGGTGTTGGCGCAGCTGAAGGCCGGCGGCTTCCTGGTGAGCCGCCTCGGCGCGCGCGGCGGCTACCGGCTTACGCGCGATGCGGAGGAGATCTTCGTGGGCGAAGTGAGCCGTCTGATCGACGGGCCGCTGGCGCCTGCGCCTTGCGCGAGCGTGACGCAGCATCGCACGTGCGACTGGTGCGCGGATGAGGCGACCTGCACGCTGAAGACGGTGTGGGTGGACGTGCGCGATGCGGTGGCGAACGTGATGGATAGCGTGAGCTTCGGTGAGCTGGTGCGGCGGTCCGCTGCGGCGCCGCCGGAGCGGTATTTCATCTAGGGGCTGTGGCGATCCGTGCGTCGAGCGGAGCTGTCTCTTCGAGACAACGTGAGCTTGTCCAGCAGAGCTGGATCTTCGAGGGAGCTGGTGCGGCGGCCCGCTGCGGCGCCGCAGGAGCGGTATTTCATTTAGGGCTGTGGGAGGTCGGATGGCGAAGGTCGGGCGGGTGGCCGCCGACTCGCTGCGTGGGTGGCGCGGCGCGATGCGGAGCGCAGGTCTGGCGGACGAAAGATAAGAGCGGAGGCCGCGGCCTCCGCTTCGTGCGTGTGGTGCATTGTGAGAGCGCCGGCGCGTTACACGTCGTTCTTGCTGAGGGTGGCGAGGAACTCGGCG
>JANPBN010000381.1:0-1584 GCA_031430415.1 Dehalococcoidia bacterium | reverse complement strand
ACGTAAGCGCAAACGGTGCGCTCGTCGGGTAGAAAGCTGACACTGTTGAGATATCCTGCAGTACCACCACGAAGATCACAAGCCGGCTGCGGTTGTCCTGCGCGTTCACGGTCACGACGATCTGCCCCATGGCGCCGCTCCGGAACCTCACTATGGCCGCCGAGGTGTCCTCCACCTGGATGCCGAGCTTCACCGTCGCCGCGTCGGCGATGAGCGTCGCGGGTTCACCGAGCAGCCACACGAGCATATCGATGCTGTGGATGCCGTGGCCCATTGTTACGCCACCGGCTTCCTGCTCCCACGTCCCGCGCCACCAAACGCTGTAGTACGCCGCGTCGCGCTGCCACAACGTCTCCGCCATGCCGAATCGCAGGGCGCCGAACCGCCCGGCGTCGATGAGCGCCTTCACCTGCCGCGCACCCTGCCCAACCCGGTGCTGAAACACTCCTTCGAAGACGGCTCCGCCGGCGTGCTCGGCCGCGGCAATCTCGTCAAGACCAGCGAGCGTCGGCGCGACGGGCTTCTCGCACAGCACGTGCTTTCCTGCGCGAAGGGCAGCGACACTCTGCTCGACATGCAGAAACGGTGGTGTGCAGATGCAGACCGCATGGACATCGGGCGACGCGAGCATGGCGGTGTAGTCCGTGTACACCTGCTCGATGCCGTACGTCTTTGCTTGCTCCGTGGCGCGTGCCTCGTCGATGTCGGCGATCGCGACGACCCGCGCCCGGTCGCGATTGGCGCTGCTCCGCGCGGCGAGGATGTGGGAGTGCGAGATCCCGCCCGCACCGATGATGCCGATGCCGATGGGCGTGCTCATCGCTGCGGCTCGACTACGACGACGTTGCGCGGTACGCCGGACATGGGCTTCACCTCAGTATTCAGGAATGGAACCGCGCCATTGTAGCAGCGCCGAGACACTGCAATCCGTCACCGCTGGAACAGTGATCGCATGTCCGGGAATGCCGGCATCGACAACCCTCCATCGACCGCGAGGATCTGCCCCGTCACATACCGTGACGCGTCGCTGGCCAGGAACACCGCGGCGCCAACCATATCGTCGACGTGCCCCAGGCGCCCGAGCGGAATCTGGCTCGTGACCATCTGCTCCACGCCCGGCATCTTGATCCACGCGGTCATCGGCGTCTCGGTGGTCCCCGGCGCGAGCACGTTCACCCTGATGCCGTCTTCGGCAAGTTCGAGGGCCGCTGTGCGCGAGAGCATGTCGACGGCCGCCTTGCTACTGCAGTACGCGCTCAAGCCTCGCGCCGGCTGCGTCGCGCTTACCGACGAGACGTTGACGATGGAACCGCCTCCGCGTTGCTTCATCGCCCGCGACTCATACTTCATCGACGCCATGATGCCGATGACGTTGACCCGAAACACATCAGAGGCGATCGCAAGATTCGCGCCTGCTATCGTCGATGGTGTACCTCCCCACCCGGCGCTGTTGAACGCGACATCGATACCGCCATAGCGGTCGACTCCCGCGGCCACCGCAGCCTCGACCTGTGCTTCGTCCGTGACGTCGCAGGTACACGCGAGACATGCGTCGCCGATCGCCGTCGCGAGCGACGCCAGCGC
>JANPBN010000380.1:0-1857 GCA_031430415.1 Dehalococcoidia bacterium | reverse complement strand
GGTAACGCGGGGCAGTCGAACTACGCCGCCGCGAAGGCCGGCATGATCGGCTTCGCGAAGTCGATCGCCAAGGAAGTGGCGTCTCGGAACATCACCGCAAACGTGATTGCGCCGGGCTTCGTCGATACCGAGATGACGGCTGACCTCACCGACGCGCAGCGTACGCAGATCATGCAACTCGTCGCCGTAGGGCGCACCGGCACGCCCGAGGACGTCGCGCCGGCCGCCGTATTCCTGGCGTCCGACGAGGCTGCGTACATCACGGGGCACGTGCTCACGGTGGATGGCGGACTGGTGATGTACTGATGGCAGCCGCGAACCCGCGACGCAAGGCACGCATTGCCGCGCTGCAAGCGCTCTTCGAGGCCGATGTCTCGAAGCACGAGGCCCTCGCAGCGCTTGATCGCTTATGTGAAGACGCGATGCTCGACACAGCGCAGCGAGAGTTCGCTCGAGCGCTCGTCGAGGGCGTCATCGACAAGCGCGAGGCCATCGACGACGTCATCCGCCAGGCCGCGCCACAGTGGCCGGTGGACCAGTTGAGCGCGGTCGACAGGAACATCCTTCGTCTTGCGATACGGGAGATCCTGATGAATAATGGGGCGCCTATTCGGGCGGCCATCAACGAGGCCGTCGAACTCGCCAAGACGTTCGGCAGCGACAGTTCGGCGCGTTTCGTCAATGGTGTACTGGGCTCCGTAAGCCTGTCACTTGCCGGCAACAACTAAGAGAAACTCATCCGCGGGTGCGGAGCAGAGGGAGATGCAATCGTGGCAACGGTCTTCGAACGAATCCGCAAGATCATCGTCGACCAGCTCGGCGTCGAAGAGGATCAGGTCGTACCAAGCGCGTCCTTCGTAGACGACCTCAATGCGGACTCTCTCGACCTCGTCGAGCTGATCATGTCCATGGAAGAAGAATTCAGCAAAGACAACAAGACCCTGGAGATCTCCGACGAGGACGCCGAGAAGATCGCCACCGTCCAGGATGCCGTCGACTACCTCAAGGACCTCGGCGTCGACGACGAGTAGCCCCTTCCGGCAACATCACAACCGAAACGCCGCCCTCGCTGGGGCGGCGTTACTGCGTCCGCTTGACGGAGCACGGGCCGGAATCTCGCTCTAGATCGGCCGCAAAGCTACAATCACGGCCTACGCGCAGCGGGGGAGCACCCAATGCCGAGCGAACGCATGCAGCGCCAGATCGATAGCCTTCTCGACGAGGCCGAGGCTGCCGTGCGCGCGCTCGAATGGCAGACCGTGCGCGACCGCTGCGAGGCAGTCCTCCGCCTCGATCCCGGCAACGAGGACGCGGAGGCGCTCCTGGGCGCCGCCAACACTGGCGCTACAACATCGAGCGTCGCATCAGCGCCCATCGCCGCGCCGCTGCCATCATCGTTCGCGGCAGGCCGCTACTCCGTCCGGCGCTTCCTCGGCGAGGGCGGCCGCAAGCGCGTCTATCTCGCGCACGACGAGAAACTCAAACGCGATGTCGCCGTCGCCGTCATCAAGACAGACGGCCTCGACACGCAGGGCCTGTCGCGCGTGCAGCGCGAGGCGCAGGCGATGGCGAAGCTCGGCGACCAGCCGAACATCGTCACGATCTTCGACGTCGGCGACGACGCCGACCAGGATGGTCGGAACCAGCCGTACATCGTCAGCCAGTACATGTCCGGCGGCGCCGTCGACACGCTCGAGATGCCGCTGCCGATCGAGCGCACGCTGGAGATCGCGATCGGCGTCTGTCGCGGACTCTCGCACGCGCACAAGCACGGCGTCGTCCACCGCGACCTCAAGCCCGGCAACGTCTGGCTGTCTGCGGACGGCACGGCCGAGATCGGCGACTTCGGCCTGGCCG
>JANPBN010000379.1:0-3816 GCA_031430415.1 Dehalococcoidia bacterium | reverse complement strand
CGCAACTCTGCGGGATGCTTGCCCGTCGCCTCGGCGTACTTCGCCGCGCCGATGAATGTTTGCAGCGCCAACATTTCGGCGACTGAGCGCTTGAATCCCACATGCACACCCGCGTCGATACACGCCTCGATAAGCAGGTAGACGAAGCCCGGGCCGCTGCCCGACAGCGCCGTCGCCATGTCGAGGTATTTCTCGTCCTCGACGTACACCTCGCGTCCCATCGCCGACAGGATCGCGATGACCTGGGCCCGCGCGGCATCATCGACCTCGGGGGTCGCCGTCCAGACGCTCATTCCCTCCCCGATCGCCGCGGGAGTGTTCGGCATCACGCGCACAATGGACGCATGGCTCAGCGCCCGCGCCATGCGTTCGACAGGCACACCGGCCATGATCGACACGATCGTCTGCTCGCGGCGAAACTTTCCCTGGAGGTGGTGCGCCGCGCGGTCGAACTCCTGCGGCTTCACCGCGAAGAGCACCATCTCCGCGCCCTCCACGACGGCCGCGACATCGGACGTCGCCTGTACGCCGTACGTCGCGGTGACGAAGGCGCATCGATCGTCGTTCACCTCGGCCACGCGGACATCGGCGGCCGAAAGCACACCGCGAGCGATCGTGGCGCTGAGTAGCGCCTCGCCCATGAATCCGCAACCGATGAGTCCTAAGTTCACGCTGTCAGACCCCTCTGGATCCAAATATCGCTCGCCCCACGCGGACGAACGTTGCCCCTTCTTCGACGGCGACCTCGAAGTCCTCCGTCATTCCCATCGACAAGTCTGCGAGGCCGATGGCATCGCGCAGTTCGCGCAGCGTCCGGAAGACCGGACGCACGTCCTCTGGATCATCGGCCTGTGGGGCCACCGTCATCAGCCCCAGTAGATTCAGCATCGGCATCCTTGCGATGCGCTCAGCCAGCGCTCCGGCATCAGCGGGCGCCACGCCGAACTTCGACGCCTCACCAGCCACATTGACCTCTATCAGCACACCGATTGGCTTCTCCGCCGAACCGGAAACCGCCGAAGCGAGGCGATCGGAGTCAACGCTGTGGAGTATATCAAAGAGCCCCGCAGCCACTCTCGCCTTGTTCGACTGCAGATGTCCCACGAGGTGCCAGCGCGGAATGAGTCCGGCCGCTTCGAGCACACCGGCCTTCGCGGCCGCTTCCTGCACTCTGTTCTCGCCGAGATCGCCGACACCCGCGCGCACCGCATCGGCGGCCAGAGATGCGGGGTGCGTTTTTGAAATGCCGATCAGCGTGACGGATGACGAATCGCGCGCCGAGCGGTCGGAGGCGCGTGCGATTCGTGCTCGCACGTCGGCGATGCGCGCCGTCAGGCCTTCGGGGTGGTCGCTAACTGGAATCGTCGCCAAGACTCCGCGTCTACCGGGATCCAGTCATTGAAGACCAACCCCTCGCGTTCATTCGCCGGCGTGACGATGCCGTGGAAGCGAATCTTGCCGCCACGGGCACCGTGCCACACGACCTGATAGTCCCATCGTATCTTGGGAGCGATGGGCTTCGCACTGTCGTACGCGGCGCGCAGGCGACCGATGAAGCGCGCATCTCGATCGCGGAACGGCTCCACAAGCAGCGCCTCGAACACGTCCTCGTCGGCTTCAGCAGCGGGAGCGGCCGGGCGGCCCTTCACGAAACCAGCCACGACTTCGACGACGTCGTACCAATTCGCAATGTGCCGGGCGAGGTCGTGCCGCGCGAGAACCTGGAACAATCCCATCTCTCCGCGTCCATGACGCGAGCGCTCTCGCTCGATGGGCGGGAGGCCCCACAACGTACGCAAGGGTCGATTGACCGCGACCAGTCCGAAGTCATCGTCGGCAACGAACTGCGGCCAGCTCGCCTTCTCGACCTGGCCGACGACGTCCTCAAGTCCGTAATAGTAGGTTGGCGACCCTCCGAACCCGGTGCGAATCGGAGCGAATCCCGCAGCCTCGCGGATGGCGTTGGCCGCTCCCCGCGCTACCCCGAGCGCCGCCAGAATCGATTCGAGCGACTCCTGGCGCGGATGCCGGCGCCCGATCTCGTATCCCCGAATCGTCTCAGTCGAGACACCGGCGAGTTCCGCCAACTTCCTTCGCCCAATGCCGGCTGCGTCGCGCGCGGCCAGCAGTGAGCTCCTCCAGTCGTCCATCTGCTCCCCCTGCCCGGCACGCACTGGCACCGCGTCGCGATCGTACGCCGACAGCAGCGCGATAGCGAGCGGAAAACGGGTACATTCTGTACCACTTTCGGGCCGTTCGGCGTTTTTCCGTATTTCAGTGGTGCCATGTTAGGCCGGATGACGAGCGATGACCGGCCGCCCTCCGTCATCCCACGTCGTGAAGTCGTCCGGACCGAGCGCGGCGATCTCATCGCGCGTCCGTCTCGTCTCCGCTAGGAGACCTGCGACGTCAATGCCCAGCGCCTCCGGAGAATATGCCACTAGCTTCGCTGACGACGCGTCCAGCAGCTTCAGAATGCCCGGATATTCGCCTCGGGAGAAGTGCACGAACGCCGCTGCGAGCTGAATGATCGCCTGGAGCAGCGTCCGCTCCGGAAGCGGCGTCACCATCCACAGATCCTCGAGCGTCTCATGCGATTCGAAGTACCAGCCCCGATTGAACTCGTCGATCGCGCGGTCGAGTTCACCGAGCCTGGCCGTGAATTCGGCTGGTGTGAGCAGCGGCTGATTGCGAAATGGCGGTTCGGCCACAGGAACTCCAGATTGAACGCAAGGCGGGGGTGCCGCTATTGTAACGGGCGGCGGAACGCCGCCCGAGGAGGATCTCCATGAAAGCCGTCCGCGTGCAGCAGCCGGGCGACGCCGCCTACTTCGTCTACGAGGACGCCCCCGAGCCCTCGCTCGGTCCCGGCGAGGTGCTCGTTCGTGTTCGCGCCGTTGCCCTCAACCATCTCGAAGCGTGGGCCGCGAAGGCGCCTGCCGGCAAACCCTTCGACCCGCCGCGTATCCTTGGCTCGGACGTCGCAGGTGTCGTCGCAGCGGTCGGCGAAGGTGTACGGTCAACCAAGCCCGGCGCCGAAGTCATGCTCCACCCCGGCGTCAGTTGCGGCATCTGTGCCGAGTGTTCCGCCGGTGACGACAATCTGTGCTCCGAGTATCGGTTGTTGGGGCAGGGACGCGATGGCGGCATGGCGGAACTCATCGCCGTGCCTGCGGCGAGCATCATGCCGAAACCCGCCAATCTCACATTCCCAGAAGCCGCGTCGATCCCCCTCGTCTTCACGACCGCGATCCACATGATCGTCACGCGAGCGCGCATCCGCTTCGGCGAGACCGTGCTGGTCAACGCGGCCGGCAGTGGCGTCGGGGTCGCCGCCATCCAGATCGCGAAGATGCACGGCGCGCGCGTGATCGCGAGCGCCGGATCCGATACGAAGCTCGCGAAGGCCCGCGAACTCGGCGCCGATGATGTCATCAACTACACGACGCAAGACCTCGCGCAGGAGGCACGTTCGCTCACGAACGGCCGCGGCGTCGATCTCGTTGTCGAGAACGTCGGCACCGAGATCTTCGAAGGGAGCGTAAAGGCGCTGGCGCGTAACGGACGTCTCGTGACGTGTGGCGCTACCGCTGGCCCCGAAGCGAAGGTCAACGTCACCCGTCTCTTTTTGGCACACCAGTCGATCCTCGGTTCATTCATGGGCACGCGCGCTGAGCTCCTCCGCTACCTGCCCGCGTTCGCCGATGGCCGCCTGCTCCCCGTCGTCGACGCCACGTATCCGCTCAGCGACGCGTCGGCCGCGGTATCGCGCCTCATTCAACGCGAGCAGTTCGGCAAGATTGTTCTCGTGCCTTA
>JANPBN010000378.1:0-19761 GCA_031430415.1 Dehalococcoidia bacterium | reverse complement strand
ACGGGCGTGCCGGCCAGCAGCGCGAGCGACAGCAGCAGCGGCCAGGTGCGGATGAGGATGCGGACGAGGCGATGGCTCATTGGTACGGCAGTCTACGCTGGCCCGGCGGCGTGACAAAGCGGCGGCTATACTTCGGCGGATGACGGCTCGATTCACCGGCTACGACATTGTGGTGCTCATCTGCATCGCCTTGGCGCTGCTGCTCAATATCGCTCTCCAGGGGGCCGTGATCGAGCGGAGCGATGGCGTTGAGTTCGCACTCTCGGAGAGAGCGCCCGGCGGCAATGCTCCCGGTGTCGAGCGGACGCCGACGGCGGCGGACGTCGCCGAACTCGACAGCAGTGGGGCGCTTCCGGGTACGTTCGTTGCCACGCAGGGACGCTCCCACACGCGCGGTGTCTGGCCGCTCGATGATCGCGTCGAGTACTGCGACGAAGGCGACGAGTCGAAGCTGTGCTACGGCTCGAAGCCGCCATCGTCCGGGCTGCACCTGCCAGTTCAGCAGAACGTGCGGCTGGATGGTGGCGTCCGCATCGACCTGCCGCCGAGTCCGGGCGTCTATAACTTCGAGTTCCCTCGCGAAGCGATCCCGCACATCCAGGAGCACGCCGGCGTCTTTATCGGCTACAACTGCGTCACCGACGCCTGCCTCGATGCGGTCGCGGACGCGACCTTGGTGGTCCAGCAGGAACTCTCGCTGCAGGCGCGCGTCGTGTTCGCGCCCTTCAGCGACCTCGATGAGGATACGTTCGGCGTCGCCTCCTGGACGCGCGTCGACGTGTTCGGTGCAGGCGCGTACAGCGACGAGCGTGTGCGCAGCTTCATCAAGGCGCACAGTTGCCGCTTCGACCCGGAGAACTTCTGCGCCGACAGGCCGGTGAACTGAGCTTCGCGCGAGACTTTGTGAAGAATTGCCCAAAGTCAGCGAGATCCGTCACAATGAGCCACCATGGCAATCCAGGAAACGATCCCGATTCTCGGCCAAGAGCTGACGGGCGACGCCGATACGGACGTCGAGCAGAACATCCTGCTCACGGGCGTCGACACGATCATGAACTGGGCCCGCAGCTCGTCGCTGTGGCCGACGATGTTCGGCCTTGCCTGTTGCGCGATGGAGATGATCGCGACGGCGACGCCGCGCTACGACATCTCCCGCTTCGGAGCCGAGATCTTCCGGGCGTCGCCGCGCCAGGCCGACCTGATGATCGTCTCGGGTACATGTACGTGGAAGATGGCGCCGGCGATTCGCCGCATCTGGATGCAGATGCCGGAGCCAAAATGGGCGATCTCGATGGGCGGCTGCGCCATCATGGGCGGGCCATTCGCGTACGCCTACAGCGTGGTGCCGGGCGTCAACCTGCTGATCCCGGTCGACGTGTACGTGCCGGGGTGCCCGCCACGTCCGGAGTCACTCCTGACGGGCCTGATCATGCTCCAGAACAAGATCATGGACACGCGTGTCACCGGCCAGCGCGAGACACCGCAGCCCGATGGCGACTTCAGCCGCTATCTGCCGCCAGAGGATCCGATTCGCCGCGAACTCGAGTCGCTGTTCCCGCCGTACCCGGCCTTCGACGCATCGGAATCGGTGCTATAAGGCGCTCCGCCACTCACCCGTGACACGGCGCTCGACTCTCGCGTCGCGCGAGTTCACTACGCGTGGACGACGACCGTCATGCCGATCTCGGCGAAGTCGTAGATCGCCTGCGCATCGCCGGTGCGGATGCAGCCGTTCGAGACGCGTCCGGTTGAGGCGTCGACGACTGCGCCGCTCGCGTCCTTGAGGAACGAGTGGAAGCCGTTGTCCTTCTCCGCGTCGAAGCCGACCCAGTGGCTGATGTAGGTGTCGAACGGTGCATCGTAGACAAGATCGGCGACCTTGCTGTTGACGGCGAACACGCCGGTTTGCGTCGAGAGATACTCGCCCGTGTCGATCTGGACGCCGACGCCGACGGGCGCGATCTCACGGAGCGCTGTCTCGCCGTCCATGAGCCGGACGACAAACGCGGTAACGTCGATGTCAATCCAGCGGCCGGCCGGTGCGGCGGCCGTCGTCGATGTTGCCTCGGCAGAAGGCGGTGTGGGCTCAGGCGCCGGTAGCGGAGGCTCCGCGGGCGGCGATGTCGGCTCCGCGAGCGCTTCGACCGCAGCATCGGGCGTGACGGTCGGCGCCGGCGCCGCGGGCTTGCCGCCGATCCGCGGTGTGGTCGACACGACGGGTACGGTCGCGGTCCCGAGCGGTTCGATCGTGACGGCGCCGTGCGCGCCCCCGCTTTCGCCGCACCCAGCGGCGAAGACCAGAAGCGGCAGCGTGACCGCGAGGAGGAGGGCTGGCAGGGGGTGGCGCGATCGCATCGAGTTCATTGTGCCAGACGCGCGTCAAACCCGCCCGAGTCGCTCAATGGCGACCTGGTGACTGGATCTCGGGTGACTCGAAGACGATCATCGCTTCTGGCGCCGGACCTTCGGCAACGCGGCCACGAGACAGACGCGACGTGATCCAGCCATGATCCGGCGCGAAGAGCCACGCCAGCGCGAACGCCGCCGTAGCGACGAGGACGATGGTGCCCCCGGCTGCGACATCCTGGTGGTACGAGATGAACAGCCCGACGACGCCACTGGCGGCTCCTATCGTCGAACTCAATGCCATCATCACGGAGATGCGGTCGGTCAGCAGACGCGCGGTGGCCGCCGGGGTCACGAGCATCGCGACAACGAGGATGTTGCCGACGGCTCTGAGCGAGACGACGATCGTCAGCGAGATCATCACGAGCAGTAACAAGTCGAGCCAGAACACCGGCAGCCCCATCGCCTGGGCTGCGATGCGGTCAAACGACGTGAGCAATAGCTCCTTGTAGAACAGGACGATCAACAGCACGACAACGCCGCCGACGACGGCCGACAACCAGATGTCGGTCGTTGTGACGCCGAGCACGTTGCCGAACAGGAACGAGGCGAGGTCCCGCGTGAAGTTCTTTGATGAACTGATGAGGACCACGCCGAGCGCGAACGTACCGGCGAACAGCACGCCGATCGCCGAGTCCTCCTTCACGCGGCGGTTCGTCGCGACGACGGCGATGCCGCCCGAGGTGAGCACGCCGAAGATCAATGCGCCGAAGAAGATGTTGTGGCCGAGCAGAAACGAGATGACGATGCCGGGGAAGATCGCGTGCGACAGCGCATCGCCGATGAACGACAGGCCACGCAGCACGACGTAGGTACCGATGGCGCCGGTTACCGCGCCCATGAGGATCACTTCGATCAGGGCGCGGCGCATGAACTCGTACTGCAGGGGGTCGCTGAAGTACTCCCAGAACGCCATCAGTCGTGCTCCCCGCCGAGATTTTCGTGGACGTGGCTGTGGTGCGCGTGGTCGCCCGTGTGATGCGTGTGGACGGCCTCGGGTTCGTCGGTTCGGCCGAGCATGATGACGGGCCCGCCGTACGTCTTCGAGAGATTCTCCGGCGTGTACGTCTCCTCAAGCGGGCCATACGACACCATGCGCTCGTTGATGCAGCAGAGGCAGTCGCAGGCGCACGATGCGCTGACGAGGTCGTGCGTGGCGAGCAGGACGATTTTTCCAGCGTCCTTCTGCTCCTCGATCACCTTCATGACGATCTCCTGCGTCGCCGAGTCGATGCCGTTCATCGGTTCATCGAGAAGCAGCACGTCGGCCTCCTGCGCGAGCGCTCGCGCGATGAAGACGCGCTGCTGCTGGCCGCCGGACAGTTGCCCGATCTGTGTCCGCCGCTCGCCAAGCATCCCAACGCGATCCAGCATTTCTTCGGCGAAGGCGCGGTCGCGGCGGCCGGGCCGGCGGATCCAGCCCGCGCGCGGATAGCGGCCCATCGTTGCGACATCGGCCACGGTGACGGGGAAGTCCCAGTCCACGGCCTCGCGCTGAGGCACGTAGGCGATGTGGCGGCGCATCTCGCTGACGGGCCTGCCGAAAAGCGTCACGGTTCCGGCGACGACCGGGGCGATGCCGAGGATCGCCTTGAGCAATGTGCTCTTGCCACCGCCGTTCGGGCCGACGACGCCGATCACCTGCCCGCGGCGGATGTCGGCCTGCACGTCCTTGAGGACGACGCGGCGGTTGTAGGCGACGGTCAGGCCGCGGATGACGAGGCAGTTCTCGTGCGCGTAGGCATCGGGTAGGGCAGCGAGTGCGGCTTCGGTCATGGCGTCCTCATTTCAGCGCGGCGGCGATCTTTCGTGCATTGGCGAGCAGCATGCCATCGACCGTCTCGGCTCCGGATCCTGGAGGGCCGAGCGAGTCCCCGTACAGGTCATCGACGATCGTGATGCCGGCGTCGTCGGCGAGCGTGCGTGCGAGAGCCGCGTTGACGCTCGACTCGGCGAAGATCGCCTTCACGTTCTCACGACGGATGACGTCGAGGAGTGCGGCGGTCTGCTTTGCGGAGGCCTCCGACTGAGTCGAGGTGCCGGGGATCACGGCGCCGACGATCGTCAGCCCAAATGCGCGCGCGAAGTAGCCGAAGGCATCGTGATTTGTGACGAGTTTGCGCTGGGCGACCGGGATCTCGTTGATTAGCGCCTGGATTGCGGTCTTGGTGTCGCGCAACTTCTGCGCATAGGCGGCGGAGTTGGCATCGTATGCCTCGTTGTTTGGCGGATCGGCGTCCCGCAGTGCCTGGGCGATGTTCTCGAGCATGACGATCGCGCGATCCGGATCGTGCCAGACGTGCGGGTCGAGGCCGCTCCCGCCCGCCTCGGCGGCGAGCGAGGGTGGCTCGAAGCCGATGCCGTCGGTGACGGTGATGACGGTCGCGCCTTTCGCTGCGGCGAGCGTGTCGTCGAGCCAATCATCGAGTCCGGATCCGTGGCGGAGGATGAGATCGGCGCCTTCGATTGCGGCGAGGTCGCTGGCGACTGGCTCGTAGTCATGAGCGTCTGCGCCTGCCGGAATGATGCCGCGCACTTCGATGTGGTCGCCGCCGACCTCGCGTGCGAGCGAGGCGATCTGCACTGTTGTGGCGACGACGCGCACGCGGCCGCTCTCCCGTGTCGTGTCGTCACCGCTGCAGGCGGCGGCGCTGAGGACGGCGGAGGCGAGACCAAGTATCAGTAACGTCGGCGCAAGTGCGAGGCATGCGTGGAGGTGCATTGGTCAGGCCTTCGTTTTCGGGGTCGCCGCGGGCCGGAGGCCAGTGGTGACCGGCCGCAGGCCAGTGGTGACCGGCCGGAGCAGGCGGCAGGCGTGACAGCGGCCGTAGACCTCGAGCCAGTGGCCCTCGATCTCGTAGTCGGTGGCACGCGACAGTTCACGGACGAGGGCGCCGACATCGCACGTGGTGAAGTCTTCGACGCGACCGCAATCACGACACACGAGATGGTGATGATGCCCGCCGCGCATGCTCAGCCGATAGTGCAGCGTGCCGTCTTCGAGGAGGACGCGGCAGACCAGGTTGAGGTCGGTCAGGATCTTTACCGTGCGGAAGACCGTGGCACGGCCGACCTTTCGGGTCGCGCGGAGTACGTCGTCGACGGTGAAGTGCGAGGGCTGCGCGAGGATCGCATCGAGGACACGGCGGCGACTCGCCGTGACGCGATGCCCGCGCATCTCGAGGCGCTCGATGATGAGGTCGGTGTCGGACATGCCGGTGGACTCTGCCATATTGATACCTGGTGTCAGGTTAGATGAGACAAAGTCTCAGGTCAAGGAGATTGCATTGGGCCTACCGGGTTTGAGGTTAGTTGATGCTGGTTAGCACCACGCGGCCGCTGGGTGTCGTCGCTGCAGGGCTGTTCTCGAGCGTGACGGCGAAGCCGAGGAACGCGCCGGGGTCGCCGGGCGCGCCCGTGGCCTTGTTCATGATGAGGCGGCCCGCGCCATCGGCGGTGACGGCGAGCGTGCCAGCATGCGCCCAGTCGGTCTCGTAGATGATCCACACCTGGTACGCGGCGCCGGCCGGTGGAAGCGGAAGGTTCTCCGCGATGAACGCGCCGATCGACAGCGCCTTGCTCCAGACGCAGCGTGCTTTCGCGCCGGGCGCCTCGGCAGTCGCCTTCAGGATCGTGTGTTCGGCATCGGGCAGCGACACAACGTCGAGCACGGCGTCCTGCGCACGGACGTCTGCGGTCAACGACTCCGCTGACGCTGACGCTGCGACGAGTTCTTGTCGCATCGACGCCAGTTCGCCTGCCTGCGCGGTTGCTCCGCGCGAGATCCGCGCGTTGGTGCTGTCGAGGTCGTTCACGCGCATTTGCGTGAGCACGCCCCAGGACAACGAACCGATGCCAAGCACCAGCAGCGCGGCGGCGGCGGCCGGCCAGTAGCGGGCCGTCTGTGGCCGGCGGATACCCGTAACAGCCATGATGCGCGACTTCAGCTCTGCGGCGCCGGCGACGAGCGGCACGGCAAGCGCGAACGCCGCCGCGGTCTCTTCGGAGGCGTGGGCGAGGCGCGTGCAGTCGTCGCACGAACCCAGGTGCCTCTCGATGTCGCGGGCCTCATGGCGGTCGAGCGCCCCAAGCGCGCGCGCGTCGAGTTGCTCTCGCACCGCCTCGCACGTCATCTTCATACGAGACCCCTCACGCGGCGTCGTTCGAGCGTCGCGCGCATCTTCTGCATGCCGAGCCGGATCCGTGTCTTCACGGTGCCTAGCGGTTGGTCGAGTTTGGTCGCAATCTCCTGCTGCGTCAGTCCGCCGAAGTAGGCGAGCTGGATCGCCAGCTTCTGTTCTGCGGGCAGGGATTCCATTGCGTTGCGCACCTCGGACCGCTCCTCCGAAAGCACCGTGGCGAGTGCGGGGTCGTCCCGGTCATCGCCGCTCGGCAGCACTTCCTCTTCGTCGTCAGCGACGGGCAGGGCTTCGTGCCGAAGGCGGCGTGATTGGCTCCGCCTCTGGTCTATCGACCGGTTCCGCGTGACGCTGAGGAGCCACGTCACGAACTTGCCCCGCGTCACGTCGAACTGTTCCGGCCGGCGCCATACGCGCAGGAACACGTCCTGCGCGACATCCTGGGCGACGTACTGGTCGCCCACCACGCGCAGAGAGACGCTGTACACCAGATCGCCGTAGCGGTCATACAGTGCCTCGAACGCGCCGAGATCCCGGCTCCCCAACCGGTTCATCAGCTCGTCGTCGCGCAGCGCCGTGTAGTCCACGCAGCCTCTTCTCCGGGCCGGGGAAGGGCAAGCGCCGCCTACCCTGCTGTACGTTGAGCCCGGTCGTTGGGATTGATATACGTCAAAATCGTATCAGGTTTGTGGGCGCCAACTGTTATCGAAGTCCTAAACCCGCCGGCCGAGCTGCCTCCGATGTCAACCGCCGGGTCCGGCGCCGGGCACGACTGCCTCGATTGTGATCTCGGTCGCGCGCAGGGCGCCGCCCTCGACCGTACCGCTGGCGATGATCCGGTTGGATGGCTTGATGTCGGCTAGGCGGGCGGTTCCGCCGCGGGCCTGCCTGATGCGCGTGTTCGGGCCAATGGCGATGCGAGTCACGGGCGCGCCTGAGAGCCGGCTGATCGTGATCGTGCTGTCGTTTGTGTTGACGGATCCGACGATGCCCTGCACCTCGACCTCCGCCGTGGCGGTCGCGCCGGGGCTTGAGGGCGCGGCGGTCTCGCTGGTGGCGGGCGTCGGCGCTGTGGTGGTGGTGGAGCGCGGCGTTGCAGTGGCATCGTTGGTGCCGTAGCCATCGTCGCCGCATGCGGTGAAGGCTGCTGCGCACGAGAGCGCAGCGACGAGGAGCAGCGAACCGGCGCGGAGGCTACTCCGCATCGGGCCGGATCAGCATGACGGGGGCAGCGCTCTGGAGCAGGCGGTCGGCGACGCTGCCGAGCGCGGCGCGCGCGAGGCCCCGCCGAGCGTGCGTCGTCATCACGACGAGGTCGATGCCCTCGCGGTCAACGAAGTCGATGAGGCCATCGGCCACCGCACCCCGAACGACGAACGCATCGACCGGCACTTCGGTCACGAGTTTCTCATGCTTGCGCAGGTACGCCGTTGCTGCCGACTCCAGTTCCTGGTCGATCTGGGGCACGTACGTATCAGGGAGCGTGTACGGGTACGCCTGCGTCGCCCACGGCACGACGCGCACGAGCGTCACTCTCGCGCCCAGCGACTTGGCGAGGGACGATGCAGCGGGTATGGCGGCCTCGGCAAGCTTGGAGCCGTCGAGGGCGATGAGGATGCGCTTGAAGGCGACATCCGCGCGAGCTTGTTGCAGCGCATTCGGGCCGACCGCAATGACGGGAATCGCGGCGGTGTGTACGACCTGGGCAGCCGTGCTGCCATATACCCACCGCCCGATGCCGGACCGGCCGTGGGTTGCGAGTACGATCGCACGCGCACCCTTGCTCTCGGCGACGGAGAGAATCTCGTCGGCCGCATCGCCCGATCGGACGATAACCTCGGACTCGACGCCGGCCGGCACCTTCTTGCGTGCACCTTCGAGGTAGTCGCCGAAGTACGTCTGTGCCCGTTTGTCGACGTCCACGACGATCGTCGGGAGGCTGGCCGCCAGATCGGTGCTGACGCCTTCCCATGACGTCAACAGCACAAGCTTGGTCCCGAGCGTTTTGGCGAGCGCCGCGCCGTACGCGAGCGCGCCTTCGGACAGCTCTGAGCCGTCGAGCGGTACAAGAATCGGACCGTAATCTCGCATGATCGCCTCCTGCGGTGAGTGTATCGCGGAATGCGCTTGTTGGGTGCCAGTCAGACGGACTGTCCCGCCCGCCAAACGGCACCAGCGCGGTTGGTCAGGCGCCGGTCGCGGGGAAGAGTCGCTCCTCGCGCGACTTCAGTGCCACGTCGCCCGTTGTCGCGATGCGCCGCTGGTCGGCGGCTCCCAGCACCTCGAAGCCGAGGTCGCGGATCATGGCGATGTCGTCCTCGGGGCTCTGGCCCTTGGCGGTCAGATAGTCGCCGATGAAGATCGAGTTCGCGATGAGCAGGCCCATGGGCTGGAGCGACCGCAGATGATGCTCGCGGCCGCCTGCGATGCGCAGTTCGCTGTCCGGATTCGTCAGCCGCATCAACGCGAGAATCTTGAGGCAGCGGGACGGCGTCAACTCCCACATGCCCGCGAGCGGCGTGCCCTGGATCGGGATCAGGAAGTTGATTGGGACAGAATCGACGCGCAAGGCGCGCAACGCGTGCGCGACCTCGACGATGTCGTCGTCGGTCTCGCCCATGCCGAAGAGGGCGCCGCAGCACGGTGAGAGTCCGCTCTCCCGCGCGATGGCGACGGTGCGGATGCGATCCTGATAGTCGTGCGTCTCGCAGATCTCGCTGTAAAAGTTCTCGCTCGTGTTGAGATTGTGGTTGTACGCGAAGACGCCCGCATTCTTGAGCGCCTCGGCCTGTCGCTGGTCGAGCAGCCCCAGGCAGGCGCAGATCTCGGCGTCCGGCAGTTCGCTCAGGACCTCGCGCACGGCGTCGCCGATGTGGGCGACATCGCTATCGCTCGGCCCGCGCCCCGACGCTACGAGGCAGACTCGGCGGGCGCCGAACTCGTGTCCGCGCCGTGCCGCCGTGATGATGTCCTCGCCGCGCATGAGCGGGTACTTGTCGATAGGGGCCTTCGAGAGTTTGGACTGCGAGCAGTAGTGGCAATCCTCCGGGCAGATGCCGCTCTTGATGTTGACGAGGAAGTTCACTTTCACCGTGTTTCCGAAGTGCCGCTGCCGGACGCGATGCGCCGCAGCGACGATCTCAGGCACGTCCTCGTCGGGGGCGCGCAGGATCGCGAGCGACTCATCGACCGTAAGCGGCTGTCCATCGAGCACGCCGACGGCGAGCTGCATCCAGTCCACGGTGTCTCCTTCCAGTGAGAGCGGTATTTCGATGGCAGTGTTCGGCCCTTGGGAAGTTAGAGCAAGGCGGTGCGTGTAGAACTCGCCGATCCGAAACGCGGCACCAGGCGGAGATCCATCGCCTGATACAATGCCGCCCGAATGAGACAGGATCCCGCATGAGATTATGGCCGAGCGCCGAAACACGGGCCGCGGTGGTGCAGCATCCGTTTGTGCTGGCCGGATTGGCCGTCGTGGCGCTGCTGGGCCTGACGGCCGGCATCCTGGTGGTCGTCGACTCCGTGCGCGGCGGCAGCGATGGCCCTTCGGTGATCGTAGAGCCGAAGTCGACGGCGACGCCGGGCGGTACTTCGCGGACGGCGACGGCACTCGGCGTCATCGGGACGACGAAGGGCACGACGGCCGTACGCTCGGCGCCTGGCAGCCGCACGGTCACCCTCGGCACGATCGGCGCGGGCAAGGATGTCCAGATCGATGGGCGAACGACGGACTCGACGTGGTTCCGCGTCATCTATCCACCGAATTCTGAACTGCATGGCTGGATCGATGCCGCGTTTCTCGACATAACAAGCGGTGATGCGACGTCGCTCGTGGTGGCGAAGCCTGAGCCGCCGATCATTATCGACGAGCCGACATATCCGCCCGTGACGTCCACGCCCGAGGGTACGCCCGACGGCTCTGCGACGCCTGATGGCACCTCGACTCCGGGCGGTCTGCCGGATCTGGTCGTCGGCGTCACGCCGACGATCTCGGGTGGGAAGCTGTTCATCACCATCGTGAACCAGGGTTCGGGCGATGCTTCGGGCGATCTGGTCGTGGCTGTCTTCAACATCGACCAGACGGCGCTGCTTGCCGGCGCGACGCTTCCGGACTTCAACCTGGCGGCGGGCAGGAGCATCGACGTGGGAACCGGATACGACGTTACCGAGGACCAGACGCTGCTCCTCGTGGTCGACCCCAACGGTACGGTCGAGGAGTCGGACAATACGAACAACCAGATCACCGTCTCGATCGCGACCGGCGACCCTCCCGCGACCCAGCAGCCGCTGCCCTTCGAAACGCCCGGGCCGCCGGTCGAGTAGGGGTGTCGCGGGTCTGTGGCGATCCCTTCGGGGCGCCGTTACAATGGGCCAACCCGCAGTCCGCCCCGACATTCGCAGCGACCGCCCGCCACGGTAAGGATCACCGGCCAGGGATGACAGCGTCACATCTGCGTACCGATCTACAAGCGAGCCGCGATCATCTCTTCGGCCTGCTTCGCGGGCTCAGCGAGGAGCAGTTTCGCTTCGCGCCCGCAACGGATGAGTGGAACATCGCCGCGCACCTCGCACACCTCCTGCGCATCGAGCGCGTGTTTGCCGAGCGGGCGGCGCGCGCATTGCGAGAGGACACGCCGCACATCGCCAGCACGGCGATACACAATGATGATGATCCGGGGGCGGCGCAGAGACTGGCCGTGCCGCAGATCATCCACGGCATGCAGGCAGCCAGGCGTGATCTCGTCGCGGTACTCGATGAGGGCGACGCGGTGCTTGAGCGGGCGGTCCTGCACGAGCGGATTGGGCGGATGACCGTGCGGGACATTGTCGAGAAGATGGCCGCGCACGAGCGCGAGCACGCCGCCAGCATCGAAGGGCTGGCGACGCTCGCGGCGGCCTCAGTGCGGGTGACGATTCCATTGGCAGAGCGATCGTGAGAGACGGGGGCCGATGAGCGTCGTCGACGACGTCAAGCAGCGCATCGATATCGTGGACCTCGTGTCGCAGCACGTCGCGCTGAAGCGCGCAGGGCGATCGTTCATGGCCTGTTGCCCGTTCCACCAGGAGAAGACGCCTTCCTTTCACGTCGACCCGGCGCGCCAAACGTGGCACTGCTTCGGCGCCTGTGGCACCGGCGGCGACATCTTCTCGTTCATCATGAAGAAGGACGGCATCGAGTTCCGCGACGCGCTGCGCGTGCTCGCAGAGCAGGCGGGCGTTTCTACGGAACAGCGGCGCGATCCGCAGGAGGACGCACGCCGTGGCCGCCTCTTCGAGGTCAACGAGGCTGCCGCTGCGTACTTTCACGCCGGCCTGCAACTCCACGAAGGTCCGTATGCTCACAGCGCCGATGCCGCGCGTGCGTACATCGAGGAGCGGCGTCTGGCCGCGTCGTCGGTCGAGGCGTTCCAACTCGGGTATGCGCCGAACAGCTGGGACGCCCTGTCGCTCCACCTGGAGTCGCGCGGGTTCACAGCCGAGGACGCGCGTAACGCAGGTCTCGCGATCGAAGGCGAGCGCGGCGTCTACGACCGCTTCCGGCACCGGCTGATGTTCCCCATCCGCGATGATCGGGGCCGCGTCTCCGGCTTCGGTGGGCGGGTGTTGCCGGGCGAAGCGGTCGGCGGCGGCAACGGCCCTCAGCCGAAGTATGTGAACACATCGCAGTCGGCGATCTTCGACAAGGGTGCGATCCTGTACGGCCTCGATCTGGGGAAGGATGCGATTCGCAGCGAAGGGCGGGCCGTGATCGTCGAAGGCTATATGGACACGATTGCGGCGCATGAGCATGGATTCGCCAATGTCGTCGCGTCTATGGGCACGGCGCTGACGGAGCGGCAGGTCGCGCTGCTCAAGCGTTACACGCGCAACCTGATCCTCGCTCTGGACGCTGATGCGGCGGGGAGCGAGGCGACACTTCGAGGTGTGCGCGTCGTCGCCGACAACGTCGACCACGAGGTGGTGCCGGTGACGAACTGGCGCGGTGTGATCCGCATGCAGGAGACGCTCGCCGCGGACATCCGTGTGCTGACCATGCCGACCGGACGCGACCCGGACGAGGTGATCCGCAACGACTCGTCGCTCTGGCCGGAGCTGGTCGATGCGTCGAAGCCGGTGCTGGACTATTTGTTCGAGGCGGTTACTTCGCGCCACGATCTCCACGAGCCGCGCGAACGCTCTGTCGTGTCGTCGGAGCTGTTGCCGATGGTAGCCGCGGTGTCGGATCGCGTCGTGCAGTCGCATTACCTGCAGCAACTGGCGCGGATCACACGCGTCGACGAGCAGACACTTCGGCTCGAGATGCGCCGGCCGCCCAAGGCCGTGCCGCCGCAGCGGAACTTGACAGACGAAGGTGGTCAGGCGCCAACTCCGGTGCGTCAAGATAGCGTCCGTGACAAGAGGGAAGAGTTTTGTCTGGCGATCCTTTTCCGCTACCCTGAGCTGCTTTCCGAGGGTCAGGAGATCGCGCCGGATACCTTCGGGCGAAGCGAAAATCGCGCACTGTTCGATGCCTGGGTAGGGTCGCAGCAGGGAGAAGCCCTCGAGGAGGCGCTCACGGCGGACTTGCGTCCGCAGTATGAGCGCATCCTCAACATGGATCTTCCGGCGTATGACGATGATGCAGCGGTCGAGGCTCTGCGTTCTATCCTGTGGGGCATCGAACAGCAGCGGCTGCGGAACGCGAAGCGCGCGTCCTCGGCCGTATTCGCGGATATGGCGACGGACGACCCCGCGACCGTCGCCGAACGCGCACGTGAGACCTGGCAGACAGGCATCGCGCGTGTTGGCCTGGATGAGGAAGGCGATCCCGCAACCGCCTTCGTAGACGACATGGAAGCCGGTCTTCGCATACATGAGCGCTTGCTGTCGAAGCGGCGCGGTACGGGGTCGCAATGAGCGGTAGATTTCCGGACCCAGCGGCGGAGACCGAGCATGATGGCGCCAGCGTCGTCGCCGCTGCCCCCCATGGCGCGGAGCTCGGCACTGTGCTTGCGCGCATCGCCGATGTGGTTGTCGGCCCGGGACACAACGGCGCCATCCCGGCGACGTGGAGTGAAGGGCCGGATCGCGCCGAACTCGAGGAAACAGAACAAGAGACAGCGGCCGTCTCGCTCGATGAGCAGGACGGCCTTGACGATCCCGTGCGTATGTATTTGCGCGAGATCGGGAAGGTGTACCTCCTCTCGGGCGCCGACGAACGCCGCCTCGCCCGCCAGATGGAGGAAGCAAAACACGTCGAGGCGATCGAGCGGCGCTGGCTCGCTGAGAAGGATCGCCTTCCGTCTGGCCAGGAGATCCTGCTTGCGCTGATAGGCGAGTACTTCGACGCGCTGCGATCCGTGAAGTTCATCTGCAAGGATCTCGCGATCAAGGCCGGCCTGATCTCGGACGTCATCCAAAGCGAAGCGTGGCGGGCGACCGTCGATGCCGAGATGGATCTCGACCTTGCGGGCCGGCTCGCTGATCACGTGCATGGCGAGCAGGGGGAGTCGGCGCAGACGATCATCCGTCTGTCGATCATCACGCACATTCTGCAGCCGGAACACATCAAGGCCATCGCGGCGTACTACGGCGGCGAGAAGGAGCTCCTTCCGCCGCCGTTCGATCACCTGAACGGGCGGTGCAAGGAAGAGGACGCGCTCCGCGAGTACTTCCACCGCGTGAAGTTCGAGGGCCACCGCGCCGAGAAACAGCTGACGGAGGCGAATCTTCGGCTCGTGGTCAGCGTCGCGAAGAAATACATCGGGCGCGGCATGTCGCTTCTGGATCTGATCCAGGAAGGCAACATCGGCCTGATCCGCGCCGTCGAGAAGTTCGACTACCGTAAGGGCTTCAAGTTCAGCACCTACGCGACATGGTGGATCCGCCAGGCGATCACGAGAGCCATCGCGGATCAGGCGCGCACGATTCGCATTCCAGTACACATGGTCGAGACGATCAACAAGCTCGTGCGCGTTTCGCGGCGTCTTGTGCAGGAGTACGGCCGCGAGCCGACGAGCGAAGAGATCGCCCGCGGCATGACGGATCCGAAGCAGGGGCCGCCGTACACGCCGGAGAAGGTGCGCGAGATCATCAAAGTGTCGCAGGAGCCGGTATCGCTGGAAACACCGATCGGCGAGGAGGACGACAGTCATCTCGGCGACTTCTTGCCGGACGAGTCGGCGCTCGCACCAGCCGATGCTGCTTCGCATCAACTGCTGAAGGAGCAGGTGATGGATGTGCTCAACAGCCTGACGGCTCGCGAGCGAAAGGTGCTCGAACTTCGCTTCGGGCTGGAGGACGGCCGGAGCCGGACGCTTGAGGAAGTCGGTCGCGAGTTCGAAGTGACGCGCGAGCGGATTCGCCAGATCGAGGCAAAGGCGCTGCGGAAGCTGCGGCACCCGTCGCGCAGCAAGAAGCTCAAGGATTACCTCGAGTAGCCACTGATACGAGGGAAGGTCGCCGATGCCGCTGTACGAGTACTATTGTCCGCGCTGCTCCACGAAGTTTGAGTTGCTCCGCTCGATGGCGCAGAGCAACGATCCCGCGCCCTGTCCCAACGGTCACGCCAACGCCGCCCGTACGCTTTCGATGTTCGCCGCGATTGGCGGGACGTCGGACAGTGGATCTGGAGCGATGCCGTCGGCCGGTGGTGGATGCGGGTGCGGTGGCGGCGGATGTGGCTGCGGGCACTGACGTAGTCGCGTCTCGTTAGCGCCGGTATCATGCAGGCGCCCGCGAACACAACGCGCTGCTACGCTCGGCGGCTCATCCGCACTTCGTATAACCGCAACTGCGGCAGGTGAGGCACCCTTCGGCGAAGTACAGGATCGCGCCGCACTCGGGGCAGCCGAGACCCGTGCTCATGCCCGCGGCCGCGTATTGCGCCGGTATTGTCGTGCGCCGTGCAGGCCGGACCTTTGAGGCAGGCGGTTCCGGTGCGGGTGGTACGACCGGCTTCTTCGCGCGGCGGGTGGGCTTCTTCTTCGCAGGGGCGGCGATCTTGGCACGCGTTCGCGACGGTTTCGGCTGCGGCAGCGCGGGCAGTGCGGCCGGGGTGGCGTCGAGGAAGCGCAACTCGAGCCAGCGGAAGATGTAGTCGACCAACGACGACGCGACCGGGATCTGCGGATTTCCTGTGAGTCCGGCCGGTTCGAAATGGACGCCGCGGAACTTCGACACGAGGTTCCCCAGGGGCACACCGTACTGCAATGCCACCGACGTCATTACGGCGACCGAATCCATCAACCCCCGGATCGTCGATCCTTCCTTCGAGATGTTGACGAAGATCTCGCCCGGCTGCCCTTCTTCGTACAGCCCGACGGTGACATAGCCTTCCTGTTCGCCGACGCGGAACTTATGCGTCAGCGACCGCCGCTCGTCGGGCAAGTGACGGCGATAGGGGACGGCGTTCGGGCGCGGATCCGTCGATGCCAGCGGCACGGGATGTGCAGCTCCGGGCAACAGCTCGTGGAAGCCCATCGCGATCTCGGCTGCGACGGATTCGGCCTGTTCGGGACCGCGCGCCGTCGCATGGGACAGCACCTGGTGGTCGCGCGAGCCGTCTCGATAGACCGTGATGCCCTTGCAGCCTTCGCGGTACGCGAGCATGTAGGCGTTCTCGACGTCATCCGGCGTGGCGTCGCTGCGGAAGTTGATGGTCTTGCTGACTGCGTTGTCGGTGTGGCGCTGGAACGCCGCCTGCATCCGCACGTGCCACTCCGGGGCGATGTCGTGGGACGTGACGAAGACGCGCTTCGCCCATTCCGGCACATCGTCTCGTTCGTTGAGCGAGCCGCCTTCAGCGAGGAACGGGAGGAGCGCGTTGCTGAAGAAGCCCTCACGCTCGGCGATGTCGCGGAACGTCTTGTTGACCTCCGGAAGTTGTGTGGGCAGCGACGGGTTGTCGCGATCGAGGTAGTGCTGACGCATGAACGCGAGCGCGAATGCCGGCTCGATGCCGCCTGCGCAGTCTGCGATGATGCTGAGGGTGCCGGTCGGCGCGACCGTCGTGCGCGTGGCGTTGCGGAAGCGCGGTCCGCTGCGCGCGTCGCCGGCTGCCGGATCGTAGATGGAGCCATCCCATGCCGGAAAGACGCCGCGCTCTTCGGCCAGTGCGATCGATGCGCGATCTGCCTGCTGCTGGATGAACGACATGACGCGGCCGGCGAGTTCGATCGCCTCGTCCGAGTCGTACGGGATCCGAAGGCGAAAGAGGACATCGGCCCAGCCCATGACGCCGAGACCGATCTTCCGGGTGCGCTTGGTCATGTCGTCGATCTCGGGGATGGGGTAGTGGTTCGCGTCGATGACGTCGTCGAGGAAGCGCACGCAGAGTGGGATCGCGTCGCCGAGGGCGTCCCAGTCCATCTCGACGCCTGCTGGGGGCGCGCCTTTGCCGTTACGGCGCGTCGTCCTTGGCGTCGCGGTTTCTCGCACGAAGGCCGCGAGGTTGAGCGAACCTAGGTTGCAGGACTCGAAGGGCAGGAGCGGTTGCTCTCCGCAGGGATTCGTCGCTTCGATGGGGCCGAGGCGTGGCGTCGGATTGTCACGATTGATGCGATCGAGGAAGACGACGCCCGGGTCGCCGTTACGCCAGGCATTCTCGACGAGCTGGCGAAGGATGTGGCGCGCTCGACGTTTGCCGGCCTTCTTCTTCGTGCGCGGATTGATGAGGTCGTACGCTTCGTCGCGCTCGACGGCTTCCATGAAGCGTTCGGTGACGGCCACGCTGATGTTGAAGTTTTGGAGCGTGGTCATATCGGACTTGACGTTGATGAACGTCTCGATGTCCGGATGATCGACCGCAAGGATCGCCATATTCGCGCCGCGGCGCGTGCCTCCCTGCTTGATCGACTCCGTTGCTGCATCGAACACGCGCATGAACGACACGGGCCCGCTGGCGACGCCGCCGGTCGATGCGACACGATCGCCTGTCGGCCGCAGGCGGCTGAACGCGAAACCCGTGCCACCGCCGCTCTGATGAATGAGCGCGGTGCTCTTGAGCGAGTCGAAGATGCCGAGCATCGAGTCTTCGACGGGGAGCACGAAGCAGGCGGACAACTGTTGCAGCGGCCTGCCGGCGTTGCCGAGCGTCGGCGAATTCGGCAGGAACCGCATTGACGTCATGAGGGCGTAGAAACGCTCCTCCGCGACTGCGGCGCGTGCGTCCGCCGTGCCCGGCGGGCCGTATGTGGCTTCGACCGCGGCGATCGTGTGAGCGACGCGCCGGAACAACTCCTCGGGCGTCTCGACCGTGCGTCCGGCGGCGTCCTTCGCGAGGTAGCGTCGTTCGAGGACGACGCGGGCATTGTCGGCGAGCGCGACGACCGAACCATTTGTGCGGCGCTTTGCCGATTGCCCGACCATCGGCACGGCGCGCTGGGTAACCACGGCCTGTGCGGCGGTGCGCCGACGCGGCTGGGGCGCGTGCTTCGAGCCGCGGACGTTCAGCCAGGCAGGGGGCGTTGGGCGGTCTCGCTCGTCGGCCATGGCGATCATTGTATCAGAACGTCTGTGCGAAAGTGCGCGTCAACGACCGAGATGAGGGAAAAGAGACGGGACCCCACCGTAACAAGCGTCAAGCGCGGCCGTTCAGGTAGAGGAAGGAACCGCCACGAATCGGCGGCCAGCTTCAATCGATGGGGGACACATGATGGGAAGAATTATCCGCAGCCAATCGGGCCGCTCCGGACGGAGCATTGCCGCCAGCTTTGCGGCGCTCTGCGTCGTGGCGGTGGGGGGCGCGCTCCTGTGGGGCGGCGTCGCCAGCGCCCACCACACAGCGATCACGGAGACTGCGAACTGCGCGTCGTGGTCATCGAAGGCCGAATACATTGGTGGCAGCGAGGATCGAAAGATCGTCGTCGATGTCGTCATTGACGGCGAGGTGATCCAGCAGGCGTTCTACTTCGACAACGGCGCCGGCCATCTAGGGCACCAGACGTACTGGCTGCTGTATTCGCGGACGGGCACGGGCTCCGTCGTGACTTCGGGCACGATCACGATGTACCAGAAGTCTGGCGGATCGTACACACAGGTCGTCGACACGGATCACCCGAGCCTGAACTTCAACGTTTCCAGTTGCGCTACGGCCACGGCGACGGCGACAAAGACGCCGACAAAGACACCGACCGCGACGCCGACGAAGACGCCGACCAAGACTGCGACGCCGACCAAGACGGCCACAAGCACGCCTTCGCCGACGGCGACGAACACCCCGACGAACACGGCGACTGCCACGGCAACGAACACGCCGACTGAGACCCCAACGAACACGCCGGAGCCGACGGCCACGAATACGCCCGAACCGACGGCGACGAATACGCCGACCGAGACGGCGACGAACACCCCGACCGCGACGGCGACGAATACGCCGACCGAGACCGCAACTAACACACCGACTACGACGGCGACGAACACGCCGGAGCCGACGGCCACGAATACGCCGACCGAGACTGCAACCAATACGCCGACTGCCACGGCGACGAATACACCGACTGCGACGGCGACGAACACGCCGGAACCGACCGCGACGAACACACCGGAACCGACGGCGACGAATACGCCGCAGCCGACCGTGACGACAACGCCGAGGGCGACCTCGACGAACACGCCGCGGGCGACACGGACGCCGGACGCCACGTCCTCGCCGTCGTCGACGCCGACCACCGCGCCGGCACCGACGCAGACGCCGGCGAACGTCGTCCTGGGCGTCGAGACTCGCCCGGTGTCGCAGCTCCCGAACGCAGGTTCGGGTGCCCAGGGCGAGCGTCCCGAATGGCTCGCACTGCTGATGTTGTCGGTAGCTGCCATCGGCCTGGTCGCGACGGCAATCGGATGGCGCAGGCGTACCGACTAGGCACGCTCAGGGTGCCGAGACGCGCCCGTACACAAGGACAGGCCGCCGATGCTCCCGGCGGCCTGTCTGCGTGTTCGAGGCGGGGCGTAGCGTGACCCAGGGTTTGTGATCCGGCACCATGTCTCGCGAACCATCAGCTCATCGAGGAGGCAACGACATCATGCTCGCAGTTATCGCAAAGCTCACAGTGCAATCTGGCAAGGAGGACGAGTTCAAGGCCGCTGGTAACGAGATGATCGCTGCCGTGCTGGCGAACGAAGCAGGCCGAACGCTTCAGTACACGCTTACGCAGTCGAAGAAGGAGCCGACGGACTTCTACTTCTTCGAGATCTATGCGGACCAAGCGGCCAGCGAAGACCACGGCAAGACGCCGCA
>JANPBN010000377.1:0-3091 GCA_031430415.1 Dehalococcoidia bacterium | reverse complement strand
TCACATCAGCGTTCTCTGCCTTCGCGAGCCGCGTGATCTCTTCGCCCGCGCTCCCGTAGCCCACGATGACGCGAGCCGCAACGCTGGAGTCACGAAGAATCTTCGCCGCGCCGTCGGTCGCTTTGTCGACAGCGGCATCATGGTCGCGGTGCTGCTCCGACCCTACTGGCTTCATCTCGGCCGGAAGCACCGCCAGCAGGACGACATCGGTCGCTTGCGGATGCGAGTCTGCGACGTATCGCGCCACACGCTCGCTTGAGGGCGATCCATCGACCGCGGCGATGACGCAGCGCAACGCACCGGGGGGCTTGCTGCCACGCGAGCGGTCGAACGCGGGCGGGTGCGCGACGGCGGACTGTCGCGTGCCGATGAGCGCGACGAGCGCGATCGGCCCGAGCACGGCCGCCAGCAGCGTCCATCCGAACGGATCCCGCCCCCAGCGGGCGGCGAGATACACCACGACCAGCGTCGATACGATGACGATCGCGAGCCAGATCAGCAGCAGTCCGAGAGCATCCACGGGCATCCCTCCTTCGTCATGCTACACCGGAAGCAGATCTGGCCGTACGTCTGAATGGCCCCTTTGCTGGCCGAAGCCTGTGAGCCGTCGTGCTTGCCCCCGCCCCGCCGTGGCGTACGATGTACCGCAGACGGAATTACCTCCGCCGCGCCCGCATCGACCGCGCCGCCTGAAAGGGGACCAGCGATGACAAGTGATGTCCAGACGAAGCACCCGATTCAGATATTCGACGGATTGCTCCAACTCAGGGTGCCGATCCCAAACAACCCGCTTGGCTGGGTGCTGCCGTACCTCATCGAGGGCCACGACGGCTGGACGCTCGTCGACTCCGGCTGGAATGTGCCGGAAGCCTGGGATGCGCTCGAACAGCAGCTGCACGATGCAGGCGTGCCCTTCGAGAAGCTCAAGACGCTCCTCGTGACCCACGTTCACCCTGACCATTACGGTCTCGCTGGACGCGTGAAAGAGAAGAGCGGCGCCAAGGTCATCATCCACCAGCGCGAGCGCGATCTCATTCGCTCCCGCTACCGCAATCCCGAGCAGCTGCTCGCGACGATGGGCGACTGGCTCATCATGCACGGCGTGCCGGGGGAGTCGATACAAGACCTCAAGGAGTCCGCGATGCCCGTGCGCGCGTTCGTCGATGCGGTCGAGCCCGATGAGGTCGTCTGGGGCGGCGAGCGGCTGCCCATCGGCCGCTTCGAGTTCGAGGTGTGGTGGACGCCGGGACACTCGCCCGGCCACATCTGTTTCCTCGAACGTAAGGAGAAGTTCATTCTCACCGGCGACCACGTCTTGCCGACGATCACGCCGAACATCAGCCTCCATCCGCAGCAGCAGGGCAATCCGCTGGGTGACTACATCGCCTCCCTCGAGCGATTGGAGAATCTTGATGTGGAGACGGTGCTCCCGGCGCACGAATACACGTTCCACGACCTCCACGGCCGCCTGCGTGGCATCGAGCAGCACCATGAGGAGCGCCTCGCCGAGATGATGACGGTGATCGGCAGCGCGCCGCGGACGGCTTACTACGTGGCCTCAAAGGTGAAGTGGGCGACCGGTCCCTTCGACAAGTTCTCGTCGTGGATGCAGCGCGCCGCGCTTGGCGAGACGCTCTCCCACGTCGACTACCTGGTGATCGAAGGTAAACTCGCCAAGTTCATGGAGGATGGCGTGCAGTACTACAAGAAGGCCGGCAATGACTAAGCGCACCGCCTACTACGATCGAATCGACACCGCCATGGGGCCGATGCTCATCGCCGGCGAGGGCAGGACGCTCGTCGCGATCAAGTTCGGCGTGCCGAAGTCGCGACTCGCGGCAGCCGTGGAGGCCCTTCACGGTGAGCTTCGCGGCGCCTTCATCCTCGTCGCCGATGCCGCGAAGGTCGCCCCGCTCTCGGCGCAGCTCCTCCGGTATCTCGATGGTCGCAGCAACGCATGGGATCTCGACCTCGACCTCTCGTGGGTGACACCGTTCCGCCGGGAGGTGCTGCTCGAGACATACCGCGTGCCGCGCGGACAGGTCGCCAGCTACGCGGACATCGCCCGCCGCGTCGGCAACCCGAACGCCGCTCGTGCGGTCGGCAACACCATGCGCACGAACCCGATCCCGATCGTCATCCCCTGCCACCGGATCGTCGGCAGCAACGGCAGCCTGACGGGCTTCGGTGGTGGACTCGACATGAAGCGCCGCCTGCTCGAACTCGAGGGCGCCGCCCTCGCGCTCGCCTGACCGCATGCTGCGCAACGTCCCTTCGCTGAACAACTGCCTTCGGCGCCCGGCGATGGCTCCCCGATGACGGGCGCCCTTCCCGTTTCGGCACAGGCCGTCACCATCGCCGCCCCCGGACTGCTTGTCGAGGGCGCGCTTGGTGTCGACGCCGGACTGACGCTAACCAAGACCGTCCACGCATCGAACGGTGTACTATCGCTGCGCGCGCATGAGACTCAGGTGCTCGGCGAGATCGCGCCCTACGGCGGTCCGGCGGGCGTCACCGGCGCGCGCGCGTCGGGCGTCAACATTACAGGCGCTGTGTCGTCGCAAGAGATCGAGGCGGCCGCCCGCGGCGTGATGGCGCTGCTTTCCGTTGCAGGAAGGCCCGTCTCGGGCGACTTCGTGCTCGCCCTGCTCGGAACGGGTACGGCATTTGCCGCCGTGCGCGATGGCGTCGTCCAGCACCTCGGCGGCACGCCGATGGGCGGAGGGTCATTCTTCGGCATCGCGCGACGCATCGACCCGTCGCTCACGTATGCGGCGATGGTCGATGGTGCTGCCTCCGGCGATCGTCACGCCGTCGATGTGATGGTGTCGGACGCGTATCCGGATGGCATCGGACGCATTGGGCCGAATCTGACCGCGGCGCATCTCGCGAAGGCTGGCGACGCGAACATCGCCGATCTGCTCGCCGGATTGCTGAACATGCACGGCGAGAACATTGGGCAGATCGCGGCCGGCCGCGCTGTCGTCGCGAAGATTCCGCGTATCGTGCTGGCTGGCGGGTTTGCTCACGGCAATGCTCACCTTGCCGAATCCATCGCCGCCATGACGCGTATGTTCGGCATCGAGACACA
>JANPBN010000376.1:0-1807 GCA_031430415.1 Dehalococcoidia bacterium | reverse complement strand
CGCTCGTCGAGCCGCACGTGCTGCGGGCGTACGCCGCGCACATGGCGCTCCGTCGCACGGACTGGGCGATCCGCCACCGCCCCGAGGACGTCCCCCGCCAGCTCGACCGCGCCGAGCGCCTGCTCGACCCGTGATCCGGCGCACGGTCAGGGGACGGCGACGGTCACGATCGTGATCATCGACGTGGCCACGAACTGGTACTGGGATGTCGGCGCATCCTTCGGGCCGAACCAGAGCCAGACGCGCACCTGCACCGGCCCCTTCGGCACATCCTCGGCGATCATGAACGCGTTGTAGGGCTGATTCGAGTCCATCGTTGCCGGTGATGGATTGCCGAACGCGTCGACCTGGATCAGCTCGGTACTCTCGACGTGAATGACATTGCCGGCTTGATCGTAGACGGCTGAGCATCCTTGCACGCCTTCGTACGTCACGCCAGACCGGTTGCGGCCGCGGAACTGGAAGAACACGTCGTCCTCGCTGATATCGAGACCGGGCAGGTCGGGGATACCCGTGAGACGCGCCGCGCTCGCCGAGAACAGCACAACGTCGGGGCTCGGCAGTGCGCTGGGCAGCGTCACGCCGGAGATCGGCCGCACCTCGTACCGGGCGTGCGGCGGCACGTTCGGATTGTCGAAGCGGATGTCAAACGCCGTCTGCTGGTGCGCCTGCGTATCCGGGGGACAGGTGGGCGAGTCCTTCGTGGCGATGACGTTGTCCGCCGCGTCGTACAGCGTGCCTCGAAGCATGATCTGCGTGCCCTGCACATCGGTGTCGTTCACCATCTCACCGGTGATATGTGTGTAGCCGTCTTTGTCGACTCGGACGGATGTTCGCTCGATGCAGCGCGCACCGATGCTCGCGACAGCGGCGATGAGGAGCAGCGGCACGGCGATCAGTCGTGCATGCCGCGTCAGTGACCGTAGTTGGTGGACAGCACGCACAAGACGCCTCCTATTCCTCCCCGAGTCGCGCTATCATACGCGCGGCTGCGAATGTTTACAAGTACAAATGACGGAGAGTCATGCAGAAGATCCGGTTCGTGCCCGTATTCCTTGTCATGGCCATCGCCCTCATCGCCGCAGCCCGGGACACGACGAGTCTTCAGGCTGCGACGCCACCTTTGGTGGTTGGCGTGGATGCCGGGGTCACCCTGGATGCCGTCGAGAGCCGCCTTGAGGCTCGCGGCTTCACGATCGCTCGCAGAGTCGATGACCTTCACGCTCTCCAGGTCGCCCCCCACGCAGGCGAGGTCGCCGACGCCATCGAGCGCATCGAGGAGGTGGCGGGCGTCCGGTACGCCGAGCCCCTGGCCAGGGTCGCTGCCGCGGACCAACCGAACGACGCACTCTATAGCCGCCAGAGCAGCTACCTCGCGCTGATCAATGCTCCGGCAGCCTGGGACATCGAAAAGGGCCAACCCTCAGTGGTCGTTGCCGTCATCGACACCGGCGTGAACATCGCACACCCCGACCTTCAGGGGAACATTTGGATCAACGCCGCCGAAATCGCCAACAACGGCGCCGATGACGATGGCAACGGCTGCGTCGACGACCTCAACGGGTGCGCGTTCGTCAGCGACAGCCTGCCCGGCTGCAAGAACATCACGAACGGCTTCATTCAGGACGACCTTGGGCACGGCACGTTCGTTTCCGGCATCATCGCCGCCGCGGCGAACGGCACGGGCATCGTCGGGGTGGCGCGCGGCGTGCGCATCATGCCCGTGAAGGTGCTGGATTGCTATGGCTCCGGCGATTCCGTCGCGACAGCGAGAGGCATCGTCTACGCAGCGAAGATGGGTGCGCGG